>NZ_JAPZSS010000029.1:0-1270 GCF_027532015.1 Microcystis sp. LE19-131.1A
GATTCGTGAGGATTTTTCACTGATTATTTTATCTAAACCTAATTTTTTAATCGTCTCTAAAATAGCCATCACATGACCATGAGGAAGACTTCTAATCACTTCAAAATGATTGGGAATGCCTTCAGTCATGGACAGTGTTGCCCCTTTAAGAGCCAGTTTCAAATTGTCGATAATATCATCGGGTAATTTTGAGAGATTGGCCAGGGTTCTTTTTTTGACTTGATCTCCTTCTCGGTAGGACTCCCGAAGAAGAACGGCGGGAGGAGAATTACGGTTAGGAACTTTTTCTATATACATGGCTATCATTCTAGCAAAGGGAGAGAATTCTTGTCCATTAAGAAATGTTACAAATTACATGGGTATATTAAGAAAAGTTAAGGGGGTGCATCCATTGATGGATAAGGGTTTTCAGCTATTGTGGTATATATGTATTGGGGAAGTTCAGGTATAAATCTAGGGCTTCTCGACATCGCTCCCCAATTCCACAGAAGATACTAATTCCCTGATCTTGCTTGACGATGTTATGAATCATTTCGGTAATCAAAACCGTCTTACCAACACCCGCTCCGCCAAATAATCCTGCTTTCCCCCCCCGTTCCAACGGGACAAGCACGTCTATGGCTTTAATGCCGGTTTTGAGAATCTCCGAGCTAGTGGTTCGCTCGTACAGGGGAGTCGGATTTGCATAAATTGAACGCCATTCTCCCTCAGCTATCTGTTCTTGTCCGTCAATTGTTTCCCCAAATATATTCAACATCCTGCCGAGCAACCTCTCGTCCACTGGAACTCGCAGGGGATGACCCGTATCGATGACTGGAGAACCGCGAGCTAAACCGGCTGTTGGCTTCAGTGAAATGGCCAGTACCAGTTGGGAGTTAAGATGGGCCACAACTTCCATCGCTACACTGCCATCTTCTCCGGCCTGAAGTTGGCTATGAAGTTCTGGCAGCCTTTGGGAAAAATAGACATCAATGATGCTTCCTCGCACTGACACTACAGAGTCAGCGTTGAGTTTGTTAATATCTCGTTGATCGTTCATCGAAAAATTGGCTCTGAAACCCCGTCTTTTTAGGACGGCTTGATATTACAATCTAGATGGTCGCTCACCGCCCCAGTCCATTAATATAAACAAAATTTTGCCCGAAAAGGAGTTATAGATTTAGCTAAACAGGTTTTATTACTGTAACTGATGACCACAGCTACTACAAAAGCGATCGGTTGCCGCTACTTTTGCCCCGCATTGACTACAAAATCGCGTTTTACTGACGGT
>NZ_JAPZSS010000163.1:0-27729 GCF_027532015.1 Microcystis sp. LE19-131.1A
AGAAGATGCAAGGGTGATGCAAGGGTGATGCAAGGGTTTTAAGAGATTCTAGCAGATTTAAGTGCATTTGGGAAGCTCTCAATCAAGCTAAAAGCCCTTTCCTGTAAGGTTTTTACCATTATTCAGCAAACCCTAATTAAAACTCTACAATTAGCTTGGCAGTCTCATCGTCACCGTCGCAGTCTTCCCCCTTTTTCCTTCAATCAAATTCGCATTCGTTTCGGTACTTGGCTATCTTTAGCCCTAGAGTTTCAGTTAGGTGGAGACATCGTGGCTACTACCGTCACACCTACTATAGAAGCCTTGGCAAAACTCGCCCTCATCGCTATTATCCGAACTTTCCTCAACTATTTCCTCAGCCAAGAATTGGAAACGGAATTGTCCATGGAAAAAGAGCGATCGCAACTAGCAGCCCAGGACAATCTCAGGGATTTTTAATGCCAAAAAAAGGTGAGTTGACAATCACCTGACCTAACCCCTGATAAGCTGTTGACTATTGAGGGTATGGGCTCTTCTCGACTTTGTGTGATAATTTTTGCTTATGGAATCGTGAAATGTTGACGGAGAAAGACTTTTACGACTATTTTGCCGAAGAAACTATCAGTATAGGCTTCGTTTCCACACAGAAACCAGAAGAGCCGGGTATGCTAAAAAAGTTTTTCAGCAAGCTCTAGATAGTCAACAGCTTATTACTTTCGATCGCCCACTGGGTCAATTCCGTGCGATTATGAAGACCGGTTTTATGGAGCATATTCGACACATGACTTTCGATTGTCCGTTGACTAACATTGAGTTTTGCGGCGATTTCCCGATTAGCCAGACCCTGGGCGACCAATTGTACTACTTTTAACTCCGTTGGGGTTAATTCCACATTACCCGGAACCTGAACAGGGGTGACATCCGGGGAATGGATGCGGGTGCTGCGTTTCGGCAACTGGCCCGCTTGTTTGAGGGAAGACTCCACCCGGGCCACTAATTCTTCCGGTTCAAAGGGTTTGACCATATAAAAATCGGCCCCGGCGGTTAAACCTGTCACCTTGTCCTGACTTTGATCCTTAGGGGAGAGAAAAATCACGGGAAGGCCACTAAAACGAATGTCCCGACGAATTGTTTCGAGGAAGGCATAACCGTCCATTTCCGGCATCATCAGATCACAGATAATCATATCGGGCATTTCCCTTGCTTTGGCAGCATTTGCCCCGCGTTCAAGGATTGCCAGGGCCTCGGGACCGTTTTCTGCGGTTGTCACCCTATAACCACGAAACTCTAGATAATCTTTCGCCAAAAGTATTAAATTTGGGTCATCGTCGATTAATAAAAGTTGTTTGTTGTCTTTGTTGGTCTCTTTCATCGCTATTTTCCGGGCTGCAGGGTTGGGGGAATGGAGACGGACAAAGGATCGACAGGCAAGAGGCAAAAGGTAGTTAGATATGTGTAATTGATTGTGTTTCAGCTAGTTTTAACGCTGTTTTCCTCTATTGTTTCGGGTTCTTCTTCTGGACAGTTCAGGGAAATTGCCGGTAAATCGTGGCGAAGGAAAGCATATTCAGTGACGATTTGATTACCGATTAGGTGTTCTTGGATAATTCTTTCGATCGCTTCCTTGTTGACCCTTCCATACCAGACTCCTTCCGGGTACACTAATAAAATCGGGCCTTGGCTGCAAACCCGCAAACAGTTGGCTTTAGTGCGAAAAACACAGCCCGGACGGTCGGTGCTAGGGCGATCGAGTTGTAATTCACTTAACCGCTTCTTTAAATAATCCCACACTTCTAACCCTTCTTCCTTGTCACAACATTTTGGCTTAGTCTGATCGCAGCAGAGAAATAGATGACGCTGGATCTGGGCCAGTCCCAACTTAGCCACATTTTCCCCCAAGATATCTCTAGTGTCCGCTTCTTCCATAAATTTTTTTTATCAATTAAACTCTTGACATTGAACAGAAAATGTGCATGGCCGACTAAAATTTCGGTTTGAGGATGTAACGATAGATGAGATAAACGATAGCGGCAAGGATTAAAGCACTTAAAACTGCGCTAACTAGCCGTAAAATCGCCGTTAAAATCGAAAAAGTCACAAAAACCCCCGCCACTGCCACGACTACCTGTGCTGGTGTGGACAGGCTGCCGTACCAAGTTTTCACTTTTTCGAGGGTGGCAGCGAAACTAACCCGGGTATCAACGGGGGGAAAATCGTCGGTTTCGATTTCCACTTCCACTTCCTCTGGGGTATATTTAGTATCGAACGGTTCGGGAGACTGCATAAACACTCAAGCTACTTAACACTTCATCCCTATTTTATCGGTGATTGGGGTTGACAGGGGTTGGCGCAGAATTAATGTAACAATGAGTTTATCCATAGCTAAACGATCGGAATCTATGAGCCTATCGACTGCCACCGTTACCGCCATCAATTATCCCGATGCTACCATCACTAGGGCCGAACGCGCCCTCTGTTGTTCTCCTTTCCGTGTCACCCTATTCGCCGCTATGCTGGAGCAAAGTGTATCACTTTTAAGCATCCCTGGTGCTGGGGGTTTAGAGAAAGGTTATACTTCCAGACTGCTGACGGAAGCGGCAGCGGAAAGCTATCTTCTCTGGTTGATTAAAGTGGGAATTTTGCGGCGCGAAGTAGATGGACAGGGGATAACCGATAGTTTTCGTCTCACTCCTTTGGGGAGGAAATTAATAGAAAAATGGCAACCCCAAGGGGACTTTTTCCCTCAACCCACTTTCTGGCAAAGATTTTTAAATACTCTGCAACGTTGGTTTTCTTTTTAATGCTGTCGGGTGTCAGTTATCAGTTATCAGTTATCAGTTATCAGTTATCAGTTATCAGTTATCAGTTATCAGTTAACTGAAAATACTCAATAAAAAAACTAGATGAAAGCAATTATGGTAGTGGGGACAACCTCCCACGCGGGTAAATCTTTTTTAACTGCCGCTTTATGTCGTTTATTCAACCGGAAAGGCTGGCAGGTAACACCCTTTAAAGGTCAGAATATGGCCCTTAATGCCTATGTTACCGCCGGAGGGGGAGAAATGGGTCACGCCCAGGCGGTGCAAGCATGGGCCGCGGGGACAATTCCCCGGGTAGAAATGAACCCAATTTTATTAAAACCCCAGGGAAATATGACCTCTCAGGTGATTATTAAAGGCAAGGCTGTGGGTGTCACCACGGCAGTGGATTATTATCAGAATTATTTTGACCAAGGTTGGCAAGCAATTAAAGAATCTTTAGCCAAATTATCGGCAGAATTTGATCTAGTTGTCTGTGAAGGTGCGGGAAGTCCGGCGGAAATAAATCTCAAACATCGCGATTTAACTAATATGCGGGTGGCTAAATATCTCGATGCCGCTACTATTTTAGTGGTGGATATTGATCGCGGGGGGGCTTTTGCTCACGTCGTCGGTACGTTAGAATTATTAGAACCGGAGGAAAGAGCTTTAATTAAAGGTATTGTGATCAATAAATTTCGCGGACAAAAATCTCTCTTAGATTCGGGGATTACTTGGCTAGAAGATTATACAAAAATTCCCGTGTTGGGAGTTCTTCCCTATAGTGATATCTTTTTAAGTGCCGAGGATTCTCTCAGTTTACTCGATCGCCCCGCCCAAAAACCCAAAGCTGAACTAAATATCATTGTCATTCGTCTGCCTCATATCGCTAATTTTACTGATTTTGACCCTCTCTGTGGCGAAGCAACGGTCAATGTACGTTATCTAGAATTACAGGAATCTTTAGGTGATCCCGATGGGGTAATTATCCCCGGTTCTAAAACCACTGTCACTGATTTAATTGCTCTTAATCAAAGTGGTATGGCTAATCAATTACAAGCCTATCACCAAAAGGGAGGTATTATCTTTGGCATCTGTGGTGGTTTGCAAATGTTAGGGCGATTAATCCTCGATCCTGACCATCGAGAAGGTCCCGATAGTGAGGCAGCTGGCTTAAATTTACTGCCCTTAAAAACGGTAATTACTGCCGAAAAAATTACCCGTCAACGACAGGTTTTATCTAATTTTCCCCAAGGGGGTTTACCAGTAACAGGATACGAAATTCACCAGGGAATAAGCGCATGGGAAAGTGAATCAGGTTATCAAAAAATGTTCGAGGAAGATGCTAGTCTAGGAATTGTCAGTGATTCTCTCTCAATTTGGGGTTGTTATTTACATGGTATCTTTGATAATGGTTCTTGGCGAAGAACTTGGCTAAATCATCTGCGTCAGCGTCGCGGTTTATTATCTTTGCCTACGGGAATTGCTAACTATAGTGAACAAAGAGAAATAACCCTAGATAATATGGCTAATTTATTGGAAGAACATTTAAATCTTAAACCTATTTTTGCTCATTTGTAAGGAGAAATTATGACTATTTCAGTGCGTTTTTTACCCGATGATATTATCATAGAAGCGGAAACGGGAGAACTATTATTAGATGTAGCCAAAAAAGCAGGAATTGACATTCCTACTGGCTGTTTAATGGGTTCCTGTCACGCTTGTGAAGTAGAATTAGATGATGGTACTCAAATTTGCAGTTGTATTACCGGTATCCCCGGCGATCGAGATTCTTTAACCGTTCATTTATACTCCGATCCGCTCTGGTAGTTGCTCCCTTAGATCTAGTCAAACTTGGGAACAATCCAAGCCGCTATAATAGCCAATAAAACAACAATTTCTAAGACTTTATATAAGTTAAGAGATTGTAGCCACTGCAAAGTATTAGCTAGACGCAAACCTAACCCCCATTGACGTAATTGAGATAACCATAATTTCGGGCTATCTTGTTCACGAAAACCCCATTTAAGGATAGACAATAACAGGGGAACTCCTCCCACTTTAGCAGTCATGAGCAGGTGCAGCACCAGACCTACTACCATAATTAACCAACTGAGCAAATGGGCATAATACCAAAAGTGATTTAATTCCCCTTCTGGTAGCCATTTGGAATCCATCATCCGACCACTATACAAGGCAAAAGTTAGGGCAAAAAGAATCAAAGTATTGACTAAACGATGGAGACTGTACCACCAAATTGGCTTACCAAATTGGGTTAATTTGTTAAGAGAATCACTTTGAATTAATCTTTTGTTGCCGCGACGAAAAGCATAGATAGCAAAAACGGGAAAGATAATCAGAGTATAGAGGCCAAAAGTACCATGAATACTTTCAATTTCTTGATATTCTGGTAGGGGCAGTTTCAACCAACGACCGTCAAAAGTATCATAGGTCCAATAGGCCGTAACCATGGCGGCAATGAGGACAATTCCCGTGAATCCGTGCAGAATTCGCAGTAAAAGAGGTTGATAAGGTTGATTAGTTTTCATAAACTCGATCGATACAATAGGGTATATAAACTTGGCCAGATACTATGTTAACTAATCCTTGGCTCGTCGCTGTTCTTCTCAATACCATCCTCCTCGGAATCGCTGCAATTGCCCCAAAAAAGCTCTTAACTCGGATGGGTTATCTCCATGCTTGGGTTTTAGGGGTAATTGTCTGGGGAAGCTTGGGATGGCGCGGTTATCTGATTGTTTTATTCTATTTCCTCGTCGGTTCTACTGTCACCCGCATCGGTTTAGCGCGCAAGGAAGCGGAGGGAATCGCCGAAAAAAGAGCGGGGGTACGCGGTCCAGAAAATGTCTGGGGTTCCGCTTTAGCAGGGGCAATTTGCGCTATCCTCAGTCTTTTTGCCGCTTCTCCCTGGGATTACCTGTTAATACTCGCTTATGTGGCTAGTTTTAGCACTAAATTAGCCGATACTACTGCCAGTGAGGTGGGTAAAGCTTACGGTAAAACTACTTATCTAATCACTAATTTTAAATCCGTCCCCCGGGGAACAGAAGGTGCTGTTAGTTTGGAAGGAACGCTCGCCGGTTTGCTGGCAGCCACGGCGATTTCCCTGTTAGCATGGACTATCGGTGCGATCGATCTTCTTGGTGTGTTATGGTGTGTAATTGCAGCCTTTATCGCTACCAATATCGAAAGTCTCATCGGTGCTACTCTACAGACTCGCTTTCTGTGGTTAACTAATGAATTGGTCAATGTGATCAATACGGTTATCGGTGCGATCGTGGCTATAATGTTAAGCTTGCTCTGGTCTTTCCGCTAAAGTTAAGTGACTAAAAAAATTTTTCAGAGAATATCTATGCTAAAGTGGCGTTTTTGTGCATTGTCCCTGCTGTTACTGCTAATTACTGCCTGTGGGACGGAAAATCAACCTAATTCTAGTTCTAACACTGCAAATAGTCCCAGTGCTGACCGCTTGCAAACGGTGAAAAATCGCGGTAAGTTAATTTGTGGCATTAACGGAGAAGTGCCGGGGTTTAGCTTTGTTAATGAAAAAGGCGAATATTCGGGCTTAGATGTGCAAATTTGTCGAGCTATCGCGGCGGCTCTCTTTGATGATCCCGCCAAAGTCGAATATCGTAAACTTAGTCCCCAAGAGAGATTTACTGCTGTACAGACGGGAGAAGTGGACATTCTCAGTCGCAACACCACCTGGACGATTAACCGGGATACCGCTCTGGGGATGGAGTTTATCACCCCGGTTTTCTATGATGGTCAAGGAATTATGGCCACGAAAGCCAGTAATATTAAGAAATTAGAAGATTTAAGCGGAAAGTCCCTTTGTGTGCTATCGGGAACCACCACGGAACAAAATCTGGCCGATGCCATGGCAAAAGCGGCAGTGCAAGGTTATAAACCGATCGTTTCCGATGATGTGGAGGCTTTATATACAGCTTATCAGGCGGGGCGCTGTCAGGCCGTCACCTCCGATCGCTCCCAATTGGTGGCCCGGCGCTCGGTTTTTCCCCGACCGCAGGATCATCAATTATTAGAAGTGGTAATATCGAAGGAACCCTTGGCCCCGGCCGTGGCCGATGGTGATCCCGCTTGGTCGAATGCCGTCCGCTCGATCGTTTTTAGTTTAATTCAAGGGGAAGAATTCGGGATTAACTCCCAAAATATTGCCACTTTTGCCGATAGTAAAGACCCCAGTATTCGGCGCTTTTTGGGTATTGATGAGAAATTAGGCGAAGATATGGGTTTACCCAATGATTTTGCCCAAAGAGTCTTAAAACAGGTGGGTAATTACGGTGAAATTTATGATCGTGAAATCGGTAAACCCCTGCAACTCGATCGAGGTTTAAATAATCTTTGGACAAAGGGCGGTTTATTGTATTCTCCTCCTTTTCGTTAATTTTAAGATTGTGTTTTCTGGCGGGGAATATAGACCCCTATGGCTGCTGGAATAACCCGAAATATGGCGGGAGTAGTGCTAGTAATTTCGCCATCGGTGTTGATACTATGGGGTTTACGAGTCTCAATTTGAATTTCTTTACCGTTAAGAGTTCTCACCCAAGATAATAAACCCTGTTGTCCTCGCGGTAATGTCCACAAAAGCGGGAAAATTTGCCACCAGTGTTCAATTTCTAGGCTATATAAATCTAACCTTTGATCGTCGATTTGGGCATCGTAAGCGATCGGCATTCCTCCCCCATAATAACGACCATTTCCGATCGCTATTTGTAGGGTTTTAACTTTGATATTTTCTCCATCAATACCGATCATAGCGGTAAAAGGACGGGTTTTACTTAATACCTGTAGGGCTGTCCAAGCATAGGCCAAAATTCCCAAACGTCGCTTTAAACCCTTGCTCAGTTTCTGGGTAATTTTCACACTTAATCCTAAACTAGCCACGTTGAAAAAGTATTTATTATTTACCCAACCTAGATCGATATATTTTAAATTACCTTCGGCAATAATTCGACAGGCTTCGGCAATAGAATTCGGTATCCCTAAAGTCCGGGCTAAATCATTAGCCGTTCCCAGAGGTATAATGCCTAGGGGCAGTTGAGTTTCTACCAACACATCCGCCATAGCATTAAGAGTCCCATCGCCACCACCGACGATAACTAAATCAATACTAGAGCGATATTTTTCCAGCAAAAAAGGTATATCTTCTACCTTTTTCAAAGGGACGCTGATAATTTCAAAATCCCAATGATTGAGCAGATCAACAGTTTGAGCAAAGTTTTCTTTACCCTTGCGCGAGTGACGATTGATTAGTAGTAAAGCTCTTTTAGTCATAGGTAAGTTTCTCAGTAGCATCAATATCTGAAGATAAACCAAGTTGGATAAGGCTTTTAGACTTTTTTCTCCTCAAAAAGTGCGGCTCTCTTATTCTTTGTGTGATCTCGCGTAGCGAGCGCGTTGCGACCAGTTTAACTTACTATAGAAGCGATCAATCTTTGTGTCCTCTGTGTTTCTGTGGTTCCTTCCACTCGCTCGCCCGCAGGACTGTATCTTAGAATACATTTTACCCACCAAACCTAAGAGAGCCAATGGAGGCGGCTCTAAATACTGGGACAAGAAATATAATGGTACTGGAAACACGTCGGTAAATTATGCTCCTCTCAGTGGAGGAGTTGGATATCTAACTGATGGCATAATTCCTACACAAAACTGGAATGATGTAGAAGTTGCAGACGGTACAGGACCTTATGTTGGTTGGGAAAACCGGAATCCTGTCATTACTTTTAACTTTGCTGGCACAGTAAATATAAACACAGTTACTGTATATGTGGATGACGCAAATGGTTTTGGTGCTGTTTCCGTACCGCAAAGTATATTATTAAGTATGGGTGGCTCTAATTATAATTCGGGATCTCTTACTGATCCTCCTACTGCAGCGCCAACATCCTATACTTTTTCAGGATTAAATTTTAGTGGTAGTTCCCTACAACTTACTCTAAATCGGCGCACTGCCTGGGTCTTTGCCAGCGAAGTTACTTTTGATGGCGAACTTTTGGGTGTCCAACCAGTTCCCGAACCCACCTCAACCCTCAGCCTCCTCGCTCTCGGTGCAGCTTCAACCCTGAAACGCAAACTAAAACCCTCCCAATCCACCGAAAAAGAAACCACAAAAGTGGGCTAAATTGTTTCTAAAATACCATAAATGCCCCTTTATTCAGTCAATTGAGTAGGGGCATTTATATCATATTTTTATGTTATCTTGAGGGTATTTATACCGCTTTGCGGAAGGCAAAAGTCTTATACCACAAGCTTTTCATGTTCCTAATTTTTACAATCCAAATCAATCATTAATGCTACCAGTATAAAATAATTAAAAAATAAGTCCACATCCCTATAACTTTGACAACTTTACTCTTCTGGAATAAACTGATAAACCAAACGATGCTGACAGAACAAATTAAACCTTTAGCCAAGCAAAAATATCCACTGCTGATATTGACCAACGTTCTAAACCTTTAATCACTGCTAAAGGCTCATTATTTCCTTCAGTTGCAATATGTACTTTCGGTAATCCTGTTTGAAAAACGGTGACTGACTTTGCTGAAGGATCAATCAACCAACCTAATTCTGTTCCTTGTTGTAAACAGAAAATAATCTTTTCCATCCCTAAGGTAACAGATTGTTCAGGAGACATAATTTCAATAATCCAATCGGGATAACGTAAAAATTGATCGGCCATTTCTTAATCTATATCTCTTGGCAAATTCTCCCAACGAATCACCGCAATATCTGGCACAATTGAACGTTCTGCAAAAGTACAACGCAATTCAGGTAGAGCATAAGCTAATTTTTGAGGTTTAGTCTGTTGATTAATGGCAGAGGCTAACTCAAATTGTAAGATGCTGTGTTTTCCTTTGGGCATAGGTTTTTGAGTGACAATTCCATGATAATATTCCCTAGCAGGCTTAGTTTCTGGAAGGGCAAGAAATACTTCGAGGGAAAGAGCTTGTTTATCTTCTATTGTGGCAAACATTAATTGATTTCTCCGCTCTTGAGTTGTTTTCTATTATAAGCTCCTGACTCCTTACTCTCAGGACAATTTTTGATTTTTGCCATAAGTCCAATCTAAAAATACGGGTTTTTCTTTAAGCTCTAGCACGAAAAATTTGATTAGCCGTGAGGTTTAACTCTGGAAAAACCCCTGAAATAAGACGTTGATCCTGTTTAAATAAATTACCTTGATATTCTCCATCGATTAATTGATAGATAGAAATGGTGGGTTCTTTGGGGCTGCCGATATATCGGGCCGAACCTTTGGCTAAATAATCGATAATCCAATATTCGGCAATTCCTAATTGTTCGTAGTCGTCGAATTTTTTCAGATAATCATCTCGCCAATTGGAACTGACAATTTCAATAATTAATTTAGCTGATGTTGCCAGAGAAATTGAGGAAGCGGTTTCCCAATAGGGATCGTTAACTAGATTTTCTCTGTCTAAGACAATAATATCGGGTAGATAACCTGTATGGGGGCGAAGGGGTTTTACTGCGGCAGTATTGGGGATAAAATAGGGCAATTGCCGTCTTCTAATCTCCAATCCTAACTCGATGGTCATAAAACCGCCAATTTCTTCGTGTTTTCCGATCGGTCGCATCATAGCCAATAATTTTCCTGCGATTAATTCGTATTGTTGTCCATCATCGGGATATTGATTAATATAGTCATCAAAAGTCAACAATTGGGGGATAGTTTGGGTTGTGGTCATGGCAGTTAGGGTAAATAAGAGAGATGATTTTTCTAGATTCTAACTCGATTAACGACGTTGCCACCAAGTCAATCCAGCTAGGGTAAATCCTACTAAAGGCATTACTACCATCGCTATCCAAAAAATAGCGTTAGCTTGCAGGGGATTTAAATTGATTCTTCTATTTTCTGGTTCCTTAGCTCGGATAGATAAGGTGGCTGTTTCACCACTGGCTAACCACTGCACAGAATTTAAAAATATATCTCCGTTTAACTGTTGTTCAAACAGTCCATCGCTGGCAAAGCTGGCATTACCAATCACGATTAATTTACCTTTTTTTCCAGTCAGAGCAACTCCTAGATCAAAGGGGCCAGCTAAATCTTTTTCAGGGTTAAACTGGAGATTCTGATCATTTAAATCACTCTCAGCCCACATTTTATCATTAGTAATCATTAAAGATACGGCTTCAATTCCTTCGATGGGAACGGTAGCGATGGGACGAGCAAAGGGAAAGATAGAAATACCGTTAGCAAAATCGCGAGTAATCGGATGATTGCCGTAATTGGTAATAATGGGACTAGCCGGACCTAAACCAATGATTTCCCCGGCACCAGAAGCATCAATAATAATCCGATTATCTAGTTTCACACCCCAAGAGGTTAATAAGGGTTCTAATCCGGTTTCGGTTTGGGGGTCAATCATTAATAAAATTTTGCCCCCTTGCTCAAGATAGTTTTTTAACGCGGTGACTTCCTGGGGAAATATTTTTCTTTTGGGACTGGCAATAATAATGACATCGGCATTATTGGGAATGGTGGAACGTTCCACTAGATTAAGTGGTTTTACTTGATAACCTTTTGCTTCTAAACTATTGACTGTTTGCACTAATCCACCTTGAGGCTCTTTGATGGCATTTTCTCCATGACCTTGCAGAAAGTAAGCGGTTAAAGTGCGATCGGTTTTAGCGGTTTCGATGGCGTTACTCAGTTTCGCTTCCGTGAGACTTTCCTCTTCACTAATAGTTTTCAGAGGCTGTTTTTTGTCACCATACTGTAGATAGACTCTGGACAAATTATCATCGGCTAGTTTTTTGAATTCCTGAGCGATATTGGGTTTTTTCTCCGGGTTAACTATCTCGTACTGAAATTGGGGATTTTTGCGTTGATAATTGGCTAAAAGTTCCTGTTCGTTGCCACTGATTCCCCGGGTTGAAAAAATCCAGACTTTGATTGGTTTTGACAGATTGGTTAATAGTCTTTCGGTTTGGGGGGATAAACTAAAGATTTGGTTTTCGGTTAAATCAACTCGATAGGGATAACGGAGGGCGAGAAAGTTAATTAAACCGATAACACCGAGGAAAATAATAGTAGTAATGAGGGTTTGAGTGCCAGTGCGGGTACTTCTTTTTTGCCAAAAGTCTTTGGAAGTGATTACTAATAACAACAGCCACCCTAGAAACAGAATAGCCCCGGCAATTAATAACCCCAGAGAGAGGGATGACCATTGACCGGAGATTAACCCCACGGTTAAGCCGGCACTAGCCAGAAAGAGGGCGGGTATATAGAGAAATTTACCGTATTTTTGCCAGGATCTCATAGTTAGTTTCTTTGATAACGGTCCGCTTCGATCGCTTGAGTAGTTAGGAAGATTCCCAGCAGAATATAACTGAGGAGGATGACTAAACTACTACTGTCAAAAATTCCCCGCACGAAATTGTTAAAGGGTTGATACCAAGATAGATGGGAGAGCAATTCTTTCAAGAAAAATCCGATCTGTTCTCCCACTTCTCCTCCAATGCGATCTCGAAAGAAGGTTTCGGCATTGTTAGCAATTACATCCAGTATCCAGATAAATAAGATGGTGATAAAGGTGATGATGTAAGCAAGAATAGAACTATTGGTGAGGGAAGATATAAACATCCCGATGGCTAGGATGGCCGCTGCCAGTAAAATTAATCCTAGATGAGCCATTAAAACACTGGCTATATTCACCGGGGGAACTGCGCTACTAAAAACTACTATTTCGTAAATCCAGAGGGGGGTAATCATCACGGTAAAAAAGGCCAGCACTCCCAATAATTTACCGATGGCTATACTCCAATTAGTCAGGGGGGAAGTGGCTAAAAGTTCTAGGGTTCCCTGTTTTTTTTCCTCTGCGTATAATCCCATAGACAGGGCTGGCAAAATTACCAACAATAAAGAGGATAAGATAATGCCGATGAAAGTGGTCAGAAATTCAGATACCGTATCTCTGGCTACTAGAAATCCCGATTGTTCCTGAATACCAATATCGAGAATAATGCCGTAGAGAAGGGAGTTAAAGAAAAATCCCGCCACTAACCAAAATATCCCCATAATGATATAGGCATTGGCGGCGGTAAAATAGCTTTGAAATTCCTTGCGAAAAATCGCCCAGATATTATTGATCATGCCTCTCCTCTTGGTGATTACTTTCCCCGCTGCCGATTACTTCCAGAAAGATGTCTTCTAGGGTTTTACGCGTGCGACGCATTTCTAATAGGTTATAACCATTGTTGACAACTATTCTAGCAAGTTCTGCCCCTAGGTTTGTTCCCGCTTGACCAACAATTTTGAGCAGGTTATCGCTGACTTTTGCTGCTTGCTCGACTTGCGGCATTTGTTGCAGGATTTCTAACAGGGAATCCCTATCACCTTCGATCTCAATTTCATAACTGGAACTAGCTGGGGTAGCGGTAGTAATATTATTGGCTACGATGCGACCCCGATTAATAATTGTCGCTCGATCGCAGGTAATACTCACTTCTGGTAAAATATGAGTGGAGAGAATAATTGTATGTTCTCCCGCTAAACTTTTAATCAGATTTCTTACCTCGATAATCTGTTTCGGATCCAATCCTACTGTCGGTTCATCTAAAATAATTACCGGTGGATCGTGTACAATCGCTTGGGCAATTCCCACACGCTGTTTATAACCTTTGGATAACTTGCGGATAATAACTTTTCTTTTTTCTAGTAACTGACATTTGCCTAAAACTAAATCTACCCGCGCTTTTCTATCCCCCGATGAGATGCCTTTAATCCGTGCCACAAAATCAAGAAAACCTTCCACGGTCATCTCTGGATACAAGGGGGGATTTTCAGGAAGATAACCAATGCGACGACGCACTTCTAAGGATTGTTGATGCACGTCGTATCCTGCTATCCTTGCTGTTCCTGTCGTGGCAGGAATATACCCAGATAAAATCCTCATAGTTGTGGTTTTTCCCGCTCCATTCGGTCCCAAGAAACCGAGTATTTCTCCTTTTTCTACGGTAAAATCCACGTCACTAATTGCCGTGGTCGAACCATAAATTTTACTCAGATGTTCCACTTCAATCATAAGCTTTATCAGTTATCAGTTATCAGTTATCAGTTATCAGTTATCAGTTACCAGATGTGAGTTTTCAGTCAATAGTGTTAAGTGACAAGTTCGGAGCTTTCTTTTAACTCGACGGAATCTAAAACCTAATTTGTTAAGCTAGAAGATTTTATGGACTTAGTTTCTAACCTTCTTTTTGGGTAGGAGAATTGCCAGATTCTTTCTTTTGCCTCTTGCCTCTTGCCCCTTGCCTACTACTCACTGATAACTGATTTTTCCCAGACTATGATCCTGATTAATTTCTACCACTAGATGCGCTTGTTTGAGCAGGGGTGGCAGAAATAATTGCGGATGTAAACTTTTCCAAAAATACTTGACAAATTCCTCGATTTCTGATGGGTTCATACCTCCTTTTGTTTCGGCCGCCTGTCGCCATTGTAAACTGTAACGGTAGTCAAGGGGATAAAGAATCAGTAAGCGATCGATTTTTGACCACAGGGGTAGATATTCTCGCAATCTTTGATTATTATCCCTGGCGAATTGTCGGTCTTCCTCGCTATTAATCGGATCGGGGGCATGATCAAAGACTGTTTCTTCTACTGGATTCATGCCCACAAACCAACCCTCGAAAAAAAGAATATCAACTCGTTCCACTTGTTCCGGTGCAATTCTATCTCCTTGTCCTCGATGCAGGGACTTGTCAAAACGCGGGATTAAAATCGGACTTTCTTGCTGACAAACCTGTTCTAAAACTTTAATTCCTAATGCTATATCATGAGTACCCGGTGGACCACGCCAGCGCAATCTTTCATCCTTTTGACGCAATTTTATTCGCTCATTATAGGTCTTATAAATATCATCTAAAGAGAGATTATTTACTTTTAAATCAAAATAGGCTAAAATAATCGACATTATAGATGTTAGGGTGGTCTTTCCCGTGCCTTGGGGAGCCAAAATGCCTTGAATCAACGGTTTTGCGTGGCTGCGTAGCTCTAGCGCCCAGGGAATCCAGAAGCGCCAACAGCTGATCAAAATCTGATTTGGCTGATTTATCCCTAACTCCTGACATTTTTGCCAGACTCGCGGCCAGAGAATCGTTAATAGTTCTGCCCTTTCCTGTAGGATGAGAGGGTTAGTCTTCTGAAAATTTAAGGATTCGATCGCTAGTAATTCTTCTAGATCCGCCTCAGTTAAGGGATTTTTGTCGATTAATCCCTGTAAAATCATCAAAATCTTCATAGCTGTTATATCAGAATTAGGAAAAAAACTGTCCTAATGATTCAGGAGTAATTATCTAGGGTTAGCCACCCATACTAGGAGATTAATCCCGCTCAAGATTTTTTTGAGAGTGTTTTTTAGGGTTATTTGCCCAAAAATGAAGGGTTTGCAGGCAGGCACGGATTCCCATTATATATATAAGTATATGTCAAGTTTCGTTTTCAGTCAAGGGGTTTGGCTAAAAATCTCTAGCTTTGTCTCCAGTTTCTCAATCGGTTAGACTAAGCATTATTAACATTACTTAACAAAACACCAGATGAATACAGCTGCTCTGACAATCAGGCAAAATTGGCAATGGCAAGGACATTCGATACACTATATGCAAGCGGGTACTAGAGTCGCAGGAAAACCCCCTTTACTATTAGTCCACGGTTTTGGCGCTTCCACCGACCATTGGCGAAAAAATGTGCAAGGTTTGGCCTCAGAATGGGAAGTATGGGCGATCGATCTGTTAGGATTTGGTAGATCAGCTAAACCGGATCTTGTCTATAGTGGCAATCTTTGGCAGCAACAATTAAACGATTTTATCAAGGAAGTTGTGGGCCAACCGACGGTTTTAGCGGGTAATTCTCTGGGGGGTTACGCTTCTCTCTGTGTAGCTGCTAATCATTCCGAGAATGTTCGGGGATTAATTCTCCTCAATAGTGCTGGTCCCTTTAGCGATACAGAAAGCAATCGTCAGCCTAATTTAGCACAAAAACTACTGCGATCAGTCTTGCTGCAACCCTGGGCTAGTTATCTCTTATTTCTCTATACCCGTCAACCCAAAACTATCCGTAAAACCCTAGAGAAAGTATATCTCGATCGCAGTGCCATTACCGAGCAGTTAATAGAAGATATCCGTCGTCCTTCCCTGGATGCGGGAGCAGCCAAAGTTTTTGCTTCTGTGTTTAAATCTCCCCGGGGGGAAAATGTGGATATTCTCCTGCAAAAGTTAAGTTGTCCCCTGTTGATGTTATGGGGTGAGGGGGACCCTTGGATGAATACTAGGGAACGCGGGGCCAAATTCCGTCAATACTATCCTTCTCTCACAGAATATTATCTAACTGCCGGTCATTGTCCCCACGATGAAATTCCCACAGAGGTTAACCAGTTGATTAGTGATTGGATGAAAAGCTTATAGAACCGATTTGGTATCTTTTATAATGTAGATGCTAGGCTGAAAAGGTGAAGCGAAAACCTTGTCCATTATTAGGTTGCAGGGAAGAGAGTCTGTAGCCTATTTAACGGCAATAAGTACCTAAGCAAAATTAATTACACATATCTAACCACCTCTTGCCTCTTGCCTTTCTTCACTAGGAAATTTATTTTGCACGACTACTTACTGGCTCTTCGTTACTTGTTATGGTTCGATAGGGGGGCATAAATTGACTAAATCCTTCTCTGGCAAGAGACTTAATTGATGAGTTCGCTCTAGATAAAAAACAATTGACAAAAATCGCCAAATGCCTTTCTAAATAAGGTTTTCATCCCTTATGACCCCCGTCCATTGCATAACACAAACCGAAGAGCCGCGATATAGCTCTTTGTCCCTTGATGTAATCCTTCAACCGATAGCGGTTAATTTGCATTAGCTCTTCTATATTTTTTTGGGAACATTTGATGTAGCTGGAGCCAATGATAGAAATGTTGACCCACATAAAAACTGCTGTGTCTGCGTTGACCTTTATATCTTTTTTCAGGTCTTGTGACATATTTTTGGATTCCCATATTCTTAATTTTTTTACCTTGTAGTGTGGCACTTGTATAGGCGATAGCTATAACAATTATCAGCTTTGATAGGTATTTCGGTGCTAATTGAGAACCTTCTAAGCTATAGCCTCCCGACTTAAAATCTCGGAACATCTCCTCAATATCAAATCTTTTTTAATCGGCAATTATTGCCGTCTATAAATACCCAAAATTTGTCAGAATATACCAAGGTTCTTTTGTTTGAAAACCCCCATAGGTTTTTTTCCACTTACCAGCTAAGTTAAACTGGACAAATCCCTGCTCTTTTGTAATATTGACATCATTCAAAAATAGTTGAGTTCCTGGACTTAAACCTAACTCTCTCATTTCTTGATAAATTCCTTCTTTTGTCTTGACATTTGTACTTTTTTTTGTCTTAAACAAAAGTATAAACTCTACTTCTGAAGCCACTTTCCAAGACTGACCGAGCAAAATTATCTATCTCCTAACACCACGATTTTATGACCTGATAGCACCGTCAATATTTTCCCCAATACTCGCTGCTGTTATTCGAGATTACTACTTCCTTTTTTATCCGATCGCTCAGGTTTGCTGATCACCCTAAGTAGGGGGAGAGCCTTCGAGATGTTAGGGACTTGCGCTTTGATAATGTGCCATCTGGCTGGTCTGGTTCTTCTACAGAGCGATTTTCTGGCTGGGATATTATTCCCATGCAAGTCCCTAACAACTTGGCAATCTCATTTTGTATAAACCTCACTTTTGTTTGGGTCTTAAATGGGATACATTATAGGGGAATCTTAGCAACAAGTTGACGCAATTCCTGATTAACCTATGACTATAGCCCTCGATCGCTTGCCCCAATCTTGGCAGGGTTTAGCCCATCGTTTAACTTATAAGTATTTTCAGGCACGCATTGATATACCCAAAGACCCCTATAAAATTCTCTTTCGTCCCCAACCCTATCAGGTTTTATTTATTCTTAGCCATATGCGATCGGGTTCGTCTTTATTGACCCATATCCTCAATTCTAATCCTGAAATTATCGGTTTTGGCGAAACTCATCTGGTTTATGAGAGTGAACAGGATTTTAAAACTTTAATGTTTAGACTCCACTGGCGTTTGAAAGATTTAAACATGAATCATAAATATATTTTAGATAAAGTTCTTCACGATGAGAAGTTTTTAGATCATAGTTTTTTGCAATCTGATGCGGTTAAGACCATATTTTTACTACGAGAACCGAAGCGCACTTTAGCTAGTATTCTAGATATTAAACCCCATCACAATGAGCAGCAAGCCCTGGGTTATTATACTGGTCGTTTAGCCACCTTAGAAAGTTATGCCCGATTAATTAACAGTCAAGAAAAGAGTTTACTTATCACCCACGATCAACTATTAAACCAAAGTCAATTGGTCTTTAATAGTTTACAGAGTCATCTCGATACTAAAACGGGATTTTCTGAAGAATATCGAGTTTTAAACACTACTGGCATTCGTGGGCTAGGCGATTCTTCCGAGAATATCAGAGCGGGTAAAATTATTAAACAAGCCAGAAAATTAGATATAGAAATTTCCGATGATGTTTTAACCCAAGCCCAAAAAGCCTACGATCAATGCTACGAAACCCTTAGCCATTATTGTCATTGTATCTAAGCTGAATTGGGGGATGAGCAATAGCCTTGATTCTCTCCTCGGAGTCCCAAGAAAACCCCCCTAATTCAACTCTAGGTTGATCCTTTAGTAAGTTCGATTAGCCTTCAATATTAGCAATTGTAAAGCCCATCTGACACTCGTAGAGATTGGGCTGTTGGCTGCCCCCTTTGCCTAGGGAATGACCACAGCCTAGTTTACCCTCTCGCCACCGGGGTTGCCCCTGCTGGTTGGCTAAAAGACAGCCCTGACACACAGAACCCGTATCGAGAATGTGTTCGTCGGTTAAAATCACTAACATGACGTTCACCCCTATTAATCTCCGATCATTCTTGTCTCCATTGTAGGAGGTTTTTTCTGAGATGTAGTGCCGCGCTATACATTCCGCTACTTTTTGGCTTTTTTTCGCCTGGACCCTTCTTATACAAGGTATTTACCGATCAATTGTGAATACTCAGAAGATAAGGCGGCTCTTCTAGGTTCTGTGTGAGGATGTTATAATATCAATACAGAATAGGAGGTGGGTTATCTGGATAAATTTTGATCAACTCCTCGATTTACCAAATGTAACAGTGGTCAATTATCAAAAAATTGAGAAGATATTAAGACTTAAACAATTTAACAACAACCAGCGGAAGTCATGGGAGATAAACCCTGTATTCTTGGTTAGCGAGTCACCCTCAGAACCTAACTTAAAAACTTTATGAACGCACCCGAATTAGCCATTGCTACCGTTGGTTTAACCAAACAATTTGACCGCCATGGGGCTGTTAATCAAGTAGATTTACAGATTGAAGCGGGGGAAGTTTACGGGTTAATCGGTCCAAATGGAGCGGGAAAAACCACTTTAATTAGGATGTTAGCGGCAGCGGAAGAACCGACAACGGGAGAAATATATCTGCACGGAGAACGTCTTTTAAGAGATGAGAGTAATCCCCGTCTCAAAAGAAATTTAGGTTATCTACCCGATAATTTTCCCCTCTACGATGACCTAAATGTCTGGAATTATCTGGATTATTTTGCCCGTCTTTATCATATCCCTCGCTCCCAACGTCATCGCCGCATTTATGAGGTTCTAGAACTGGTACAATTAACCAATAAAAGTCATAATTTGATCGCTACTTTATCCCGGGGGATGAAACAACGTTTAAGTTTAGCCCGAACGATTATCCATGAACCTTTAATTTTACTTCTCGATGAACCGGTTTCTGGATTAGACCCGATCGCTCGCCTACAATTTCGTGAGATTATTAAAGTCTTACAATCGGCAGGTATGACTATTTTAATTTCCTCCCATGTCCTTAGTGATTTAGCGGAACTTTGTAGTTCTGTGGGTATAATGGAATTAGGTTATCTAGTGGAAAGTACCTCTTTAGAGGAATTAAATCAACGTCTAGCTGGTCAATACTTGCAGATTACGACTCTAGGCAATTTAGAGGCCTTAGAAACCGCTCTTGAACAATGTGTTTTTGTGGAAAGTTGGCAAAGAATTATTAATACTAATACTCTCCGAGTTAAATTTACGGGAACCCTAGAAGATAGTGCCGAATTGTTGAAATCTTTAGTCGTTTCTGGCCTGGCCTTAAGCGAGTTTTATACTTGCCGCGAAGATTTAGAAACTATTTTCCTAAAACTGGGACATCGACAGGCATCTTAAGGGGAAATAATAACTTTCAATCTAACTAGATAGTAACTTTTCGACTAATTTAATTTGCTCCTGACTAAAACCCGCTTCCTTCAGGTGTGCCAGAAACCATTTTTCTCGATAACGACCGTCTAAATCCCTAGCCTTTCTATAGGTATCCCGCGCTTTTTTACTATCACCTTGATCTAAATAAATCATTGCCAAAGCCACAAGAGGATGGGGATTATTTGGCTCTAATTTAACTGCTTTTTCAGCGTTAGTAATAGCTGAATCAAAATCTTTTAGGCGATGATAGGCGAGGGATAAATTATAGTAGGCGATTTCATTATCGGGTTTTAAATTAGCGGCTTTAGTATGAGTGACTACGGCTTTTTCAAGATGACCACCGACAAGATAAACAATACCCAAAGCATTATAAGCAGCCACATGATCGGGAGCAATTTTAATCGTTTCTTCGAGAGTTGTTTGTGCCGCTAAAGGTTGTTTAGCTAGGTGTTGTGTCCAGCCTAAAATTACTCTCCCGTCTAGATGATTGGGGTTTAACTGTACCGATTTTTTTAAAGCTTCAATACTTTTGATAAAATCTCCCTGTTGACGATACTGTAATCCCAATTGACGATAACGATTAGCGGCATTAATGTCTGATGGGGAAATAATCGGACTGGGAGAAGGAGAAATGATTATCTTAGCCGTCGGTTCTTTTTTAGGGGGAGAGGGAGGACTACAGCCCCAAAAAACCGGGGAACTAAACATGATCAAGATAGTCAGGATTCGATAACTATTCATGGGACAATTAATACCAGTCCAATTGTTAAGGGTGTCATCAAATTATGAATTATTCCCCCGAATCCGTGCAACGGCTGCTCGATTCCAATGATTATGGCGATCGCTTATCGGGAGTTAATCAACTGCGTTATTTAGCCCCAGAAATCGCCTTCGAGATGTTACAGCCTTTAATTAACGATAGTAACGCTAGGGTGCGTTATTCGGCGGTAAGTCAGCTAGATATCCTCGGTCGTCAGAATCTCGATCTGGCCTTAACTATTCTACGCGATCGCTTGTTAAATGATCCCGAAGCAGACGTGAAAGCGGCCGCGGCCGATGCGATCGGGGGGTTAAAATTAACGGCAGCCTACGATGATCTGGTGGCTGTCTATCAACAATCCGGCGACTGGTTAATTCAATTTAGCATTGTGGCGGCCTTAGGCGAATTGGGGGAACCCCGGGGCTTTGAACTGCTCGAAATCGCCCTTAACTCCGATAATGAATTGGTAAAAACGGCTGCCGTTAGTGCTTTTGGGGAACTAGGCGACCCTCGCGCCGTCTCTTTACTCGTTCCCTTGGCTAATGATGATGACTGGCAACTGCGCTATCGTCTTGCTCAAGCTTTAGGCCGCTTAGGGGGGGAAGATGCGATCGCTGTTTTGACCCAGTTAACCAGCGATAAAAGCGCCCAAGTTGCCCAAGAGGCCCGCAATAATCTCGTCCAAGGGTGATGCAGAATAGTTGATTTTTGTCAATACCATTTACAATAAACTTTAATTAAGAATCGTTAACAAAGGTAAAGCGATGGAACAATTTACCCGTTTAATCTTGCTCGTCAGTCTCCTTGCGGGGGGCTGTTTCTCTGCCTCAATTGCGATCGCTGATAATCCGGCGGGGGCAATCGTGAGCAAGGATTCACAGGTTAACGAACTACTGCGTCAAGCGCGGCAATTGGTCAAAAATGGCAATTATGGGGAAGCTATAGCCATTTACGAGCAGGCCGCCGCCCTTGATGGCAATAATGCCAAAATTTTCTCTGGGATCGGCTTTTTACAAACGCGGCAAGGGGATTATAACGCCGCCGCCCAAGCATACCAAAAAGCTTTAAGTCTCGATCCGAGTAATCCCGACTTTTTCCATGCTCTCGGTTATAGTTTGGCTAATATCGGCGATTACGACAATGCAGCCACTTCTTACTACTACGCTATCCAAATAGAACCGAAAAACGTCCAACACTACCTCGGTTTAGGGGTGGTATTATT
This sequence comes from Microcystis sp. LE19-131.1A, assembly GCF_027532015.1. NCBI lineage: Bacteria > Bacillati > Cyanobacteriota > Cyanophyceae > Chroococcales > Microcystaceae > Microcystis > Microcystis sp. LE19-131.1A. Next base: position 22,136 of record NZ_JAPZSS010000163.1, read on the forward strand.
ACGGCAAAAAAACTATGCAAAAGCGGGCGAAGTTTACCAATGGATTTTAGCTCTCGACCCCAATAATCAGCAAGCCCACGAAATCATGGGTAAAGCCTTGATCGAACAGAATAAAAGCAGCGAAGCCTTCGATTTTCTCCAAAAATCCCTGCAAAGATTCCCTAACAATAGTGAATTAAGATTGCAACTGGCCAGCCTTTTGCTCAAACAGGGCGATTTAAATGGTGGAACCCAAATTTTAAAAGAAATAGAGCGACAAAGTGCAGGAAATTTTTTAATTCAGCTAAAAATAGGGATTTTACTCGAAAAACAAGAGCGTTTTGACGAGGCTCTCCCCTTTTATCGTCGGGCTGTTTTCCTAGAACCCCAATCGTTGGAAGCACAAGCGGGAATCGGTCGCATCCATCTGGCCAGAAAAGATTATCTTGCAGCAATTATCGCCTATCAAGATTTGGCCGAAATCGCCCCCAATAACGCCGATGTCTATCTTAATCTCGGTCGGGCCTACGCGGGCCGAGGACGAAAAAGAGAGGCGGAGGAAGCTTTTAAGCAAGCGCGAGCGGTTTATGTGCTGAAAAATAATCAATCTGGCCTGGAGGAAGTGGATGCCCTGCTGAAGAAATTGCTTGAGTAAAACCAGATCAGTTATCAGTTATCAGTTATCAGTTATCATACTAAATCTAGTTATTAAAAACTGATTATCTGTTCCCTCTTTTGCCTCTTGCCTCTTGCCTTTTGCCTGTCCTCATAAGTATCCTATGCTCAACGGATTTAGTATCGGTTATCAGATTTGAGTTTTCAGTTCACTGATGACTGTTTAGCGATTTAAGGAGTGATTTAGACAGTCAATAGTTTATTCCCAATTGATCGGCAGCCATTGATGATCTAAAACCTGTTCGAGATTAAAAATTATCTGACTGGGTAAACCGCCGGGGGATAAACCCATTTTTTTCCGGACGGCCTCTAAAGCTGTATGGTAGGATGGCTCAAAAATCTCCCGAAGATAGGGCTTTAAACTAGGGCTATCCTCCAGTAAATCTTGAATTTCTGCCCGAAAATTATTGATTTCTCCATTCCAATGATTACCATTCCGGTCTCTTTCCGATTGCCAGTAAGTTAATTTGAGTAAATGTTCTAGGAGACGAGTTAAAAGACTTTTGAGCGCGTGTCTTTCACTTCTCCCCATCGATTCAATCTCCTCAATTAAATTGTCTAAATCCACCTCGGCAAACTGGCCTTTTTTTAATTGTTCTGCCGTGGTTTTTAGCCAGAGATAAAAATCTTCTTCGTATAGTGTTGGGGTCGCTGTTTCTGTTGATCTAGTCATGACGGAACTGCCACAGGTGAAAACTAATCGGGATTCTATATTAATTAAACCCAAAAAAAAGAGAGCTTGAACTCTCCTTCTTGGTTATTTGCTAATCTTACTAACTAGCGACAATATATTCCTTGACGTTGGCCCGGCGACGGCGTAAATGAGCCAGGGCCTGGTGTTCTAATTGTCGCACCCGTTCCCGACTGATGTTCATTCTCTGACCGATTTTGGCTAGGGATAACTCCTTGCCATCGGTTAAACCGAAACGGAGAGTAATCACTTCCCGTTGTTGGGGGGTTAATTCGGCCAGGAGATTGGCTAAGTCTTGCCGTAATAACTCTTGGGTGATGAAGGTATCGGGAGAAACTCCGCTATCTTCCAATAATTCCGACAATTCCGTATCTTGGTTATCGCCGACGCGCACATCAAGGGAGATGGGTTGACGAGCCATACTGAGATATTCGCGGATTTGAGCGGGTTCTAGCTCTAATTCCAGGGCAATCTCGGCAGGGGTGGCACTTCTGCCCAGTTTTTGGGCGAGTTCGCGCTGAGTTCTTTTGATTTTATTCAGTTTTTCGGTGATATGGATGGGTAAACGAATGGTGCGGGCTTGTTGAGCGATCGCACGGGTAATCGCTTGTCGAATCCACCAGTAGGCATAGGTAGAAAATTTATAACCTTTGGTGGGATCAAATTTCTCTACACCTCTTTCTAATCCCAGACTACCCTCTTGAATTAGATCGAGGAATTCCATGTTCCGCTTTTGATATTTCTTTGCGATCGCAACTACCAAGCGGAGGTTAGCCTCAATCATTTTCCGTTTAGCTCGATCGCCAGTTTTCAAGGCGCGATCCAGTTCATTTTCGCTTAAATTCACCGAATCCGCCCACTCCAAGCGCTGTGGTTCCCGTCCTAATTGTTTCGATAGTGCTTCTTTCGCTTCTAACAGGCTCATCATCCGTTGGACTTGTTTGCCGTAAATAATTTCTTGTTCGTGAGTTAGGAGGGGAACCCGCCCAATTTCGTGCAGATAGGTACGCACCATATCGGCATTGAGGGTGGGCTGTGGTTGAGTTTGGTTGGTTTTTGCTGTGGGCATTGGTTTGGTGGTGACTCCTTGACACAGAAAAAGTCTGTTACTATTCCGACTCGCGGGTGAGTCTGGCTTATCTGAAGTCGGTATGAGTTCGATTCGGAATTCCTTTGATTGTATCCTGTGCTTTTAGACGCAGACAATCCCCTAAAGGTTCAAAGCTAATTCATTCTTTGGTATGATGTTAGGTTTATCCTTTTTCCCCCAACATTTAGAACAAAAGTATTACAGCCTAGAACTATCAACTACAATCGCTTGTTTTTGGGTCGCTTTTTCCCGAATCCTCGGCAGTGCCGCTGATACTGTTAGGTAAGATTACAAGACAAAAAGGTGATTTTCCCGATTAGTCATAAACAATTTGGCTGACTTCCGACCTTTTCGCCCTCAGCTTTGAGAGGAAGACTGACAGCCGAGAACCGACTTCTATATATATAATGACCGATCAACACCAGCAAAGTGAGATGTAATCATTGCGGATTTCCGAACTATTTTCTGTAGTATTTGTTACAAAATGCCAAATTAGCCGCGATTGAGAATCGGGAAAAATTGTTATAAAAATTAGGATTGCTAGGAGGGTAATAACTATCATAGAAACAGCAGGGCGGAGATCGGGATAAATTATCGTTTAAACCAAGCTCGATCGCAGTCTCCACAATGCCGTTCTGTGGAACTCCTGAACAATGAGGACTTACTATGACTAAAACCGTCGTTATCGATCCCGTCACCCGGATCGAAGGCCATGCCAAGATCTCGATTTTCCTTGACGATGGGGGGGAAGTGGATGACGTGCGTTTTCATGTGGTCGAGTATCGTGGTTTTGAGAAATTCTGCGAGGGACGGCCGATGTGGGAGATGGCGGGAATTACTGCCCGAATTTGCGGCATTTGCCCCGTTAGTCACCTACTTTGTGCCGCCAAAACCGGCGATAAAATTCTAGCGGTGCAAATCCCCCCTGCGGGGGAAAAACTGCGGCGCTTGATGAATTTGGGACAATTAACCCAATCCCATGCTTTAAGCTTTTTTCATCTTAGCAGTCCCGATTTTCTGCTTGGTTGGGAAAGTGACCCCGCTAAACGGAATGTTTTCGGTTTAATTGCGGCCGATCCCGACCTAGCGCGAGCAGGCATCCGTTTACGTCAATTTGGACAGAAAGTTATTGAACTTTTGGGAGCAAAAAAAATTCACCCCGCTTGGTCTGTCCCGGGGGGTGTGCGTTCCCCTTTAAGCGAAGAAGGGCGACAATGGATTAAAGAACGACTGCCGGAGTCTAAAGCGACTCTTTACACGGCTTTAAACCTATTTAAAGGACTTCTGGACAATTTAACCACAGAAATCGCCGCTTTTGGTAATTTCCCTTCTCTGTTTATGGGATTGGTTGGTAAACGGGACGAGTGGGAACACTACGGTGGTCATATCCGTTTTACCGATAGTCAAGGCAATATCGTAGCCGATAACCTGAGCGAAGACAATTATCGCGATTATATCGGCGAATCAGTGGAAAAATGGTCTTATTTGAAGTTTCCCTACTATAAACCCCTCGGTTATCCCAATGGTATCTATCGAGTTGGTCCCTTGGCCCGCTTAAATGTTTGTTCCCATTTTGGCACGGAGGGAGCGGATATCGAGTTACGCGAATATCGCCATCGGGTCGGTGGTGTAGCAACCTCTTCTTTTTATTATCATTATGCTCGTTTAGTCGAGATTTTGGCTTGTTTAGAACAGATTGAACGTTTAATCGATGATCCCGATATAGTTTCTCAACGCTGCCGGGCCGAAGCAGGAATTAATAATCTGCAAGGGGTGGGAGTTAGTGAAGCGCCCCGGGGTACTTTATTCCATGATTATAAAGTGGATGAAAATGGTTTGATTGAAACGGTGAATTTAATTATTGCCACGGGTAATAATAATTTGGCCATGAATCAAACGGTGAAACAAATCGCCCAACATTATATCCATGGTGGCGAAATTCCCGAAGCGATGTTAAACCGAGTGGAAGCGGGTATTCGTTGCTATGATCCCTGTTTAAGTTGTTCCACTCACGCTATGGGACAAATGCCGCTACAGCTAGAGTTAGTTAATGCGGCCGGTGAGGTGATTAATACTCGACAAAGGGGTTAATTATCTAAGTTGTTAGGGTGTTGGGAAATAGGGCAAATTCCTCCTAACACCCGGGGCTATTTCATTTTAGATGATAAGATATTGGGGGAAAATAAAACGGTTCTTCGGTTTGTCTTATGCAACGTACAGGGTTATAAGGAATGAAACTATTATAGAGAAAAACATTTGGCGATTTTTGTCAATTGTTTTCAATCTAGAGCGAACTAAATCAATTAAATCTCTTGCCAGATAAGGATTTAGTGGATTTATGCCGCACTATCGAACCATAACAAGTAACGAAGAGCCAAAAAATTTTTCTGTTTCTTTTTGGGGCGTTCAATGGGAGTTTCCGTTACATCCACTACCCTTACGACCGGTATCTCTGCTTGATTTAGTAGAGCTTTTTTTCCTTTTAAACGGAAGTTTCCCGATTGTGAAAGCATTTTTTCCGTCTTATTTACAGCCTATAGTTAATTCTGATATTTGACCGCTTGTACCAATGTGAAAATATGTTCTATATTCTCGCCAATATTCTAACGTTACTAAAACTTGTTCTTCTATAGATAGTTTAGGTTTCGGTCCGCTTTTAGATACTGAATTAGAGTCGGCTTCAACACTTTTTACTGATTCTACCATCCTACCATCTTTCTATAGGTTTGTTTATACACACCGAAACGGCGTTTGAACTGTTCATCTGATAAGTTTTGATAATCCATATTTTTGCTAATAAACATAGCAAAAGTATGGATGATTTCCTGACCTAAGATTACATTTTATTCTTTTTTCCACTTCCATCTAAAAATCGAGAAAAAAGCAAGACCTTCCACTATACCATAAAAAAATTATGCAAGAGGTCTAATTAGCAGCCCCAATCAAAATAAAGGGCGACCAAAAGAAAGGATGGCTTTTAATTTGACTCAGTTTGGCCGGGAGCATCCCAGTTTTGCAATGAGTAAAAATACTCAGGCAATATCGCCGTTGAGATAAGCACAACGTAGCTTCAAATACTGAGGAACATTCTCTGCTTTCCATTGTGCTCCCACAATTTTCATTCTTGCACCTATTTGCTTAATCTTTGACTCTACACTT
>NZ_JAPZSS010000273.1:0-19210 GCF_027532015.1 Microcystis sp. LE19-131.1A
ATTCTAGCAAAGGGAGAGAATTCTTGTCCATTAAGAAATGTTACAAATTACATGGGTACATTAAGAAAAGTTAAGGGGGTGCATCCATTGATGGATAAGGGTTTTCAGCTATTGTGGTATATATGTATGGGGGAAGTTCAGAAATTAGTCCCCCTATAGAACCCCCTTGAGCCATCTTGCACACTTTTCTCTTTTTGTCAAATTTTATGTTAAGAAAGATGTGACTAATGGATAGCTTTTAGGACGGGGTTTTCAACCTAAATTTCCGATAAATCAAGAAGGATTCTCAAGGGACTCCCGCCACTGAACATTCAGGCGATTCAGGGCAGCACTACAGGTACTTTCAAGATTTTCTAGGTAAAAGCGGACTTGACCTTGTTCATCAAAGACAGATGCCTCGTAAACAATCATCTGAGCATCACTTCTGACAACTCGAAAAGCTACCCGTAGCCTGCCTGTTAGGGGCGAACTACCATAGCGGATGATTCTGCCTAACTTGGAAGGCAAAGCACTACTGTCCTGATAGAGCCGAGACCACACTAAAGCCATTTGCGGGATAGTATCCATAAAGCCTGGGTCGAACAGCCAAGGGGGGACGGCAGTGGAAGAATCTTGCCTTACCCAAGCTGAAGGCTGGCTCGGCTTCACCCAAGCATCAATTCCCTGTTCGTCAACCGCTACAATCTCACTCATCAGTTGAAATCGCTTGCCGTGAAATAGATACTCTAGATAAGCAAATTGAGGATCTAGACTCCTGCCTGATTTGAGCTTGACGGGATGAAGAGAGGGAGGAGCTTCTATCTCTGGGCGCAGAATAACAAGAGCGCGATATAGTGGCATCCTGGTCTCAGGATCTAGGATTTCGGCAGTTACCTGCAAGGTCGTTGCATCCGCGTGACTAGAAGAACGGGCGACGAAGAGAACTTTACGGCTCCCTTCGACGGCCATGGATACTCCCCGCAAGACCATCAGATCAAGGATTTCACAAACTTGCCAGTCGGGCCAGGCAGCTTGGATAAATTCAGCAATCCATTCCAAAGCCCCGGTTGCTGGCAAAACAGCTTTGCCATCCAAGCAGTGATCTTCAAGATAGGGATCTGCCTCTAGAGAAAAGATGTGTTCCAGAGTCACTTTACTGTCAGGTTGCAGTTGAGGGACAGTAGAAATGAAGGGAAAAGGACGGTTAGCGGGAAGGAGAGCGAGTTTTCCGGCCTCAGCTTCATGGGTTTCCCACGGAGCTTCCCCGGCAATTACTTCTGCTGTTCCCTTATCTCCATAACTCAATTCTTCCCGGAAAAAGCGGCGACCACCGACTAGAGAAATTGGGATTACTCCCCGTTCCCGAAACTGACGCTTCACTTCTTCAGAGGCCATGCCCTTAGTATCCCAGGGACCCCAATTGATGGCGACTACGCGGGTATTCAACCAGCGCTGGTCAAGCTGCCAAGCCAGACGATTCAAAATCTCATTGGCAGATGCGTAGTCAGATTGCCCGCGATTACCGTAGCGACCGGCAACCGAACTGAAGAAAACCAGCCACTTCAAAGACTCTGGACGGAGATAGCGGCTGAGGATCAAGGCACTATCCACTTTCGTATCAAAGACCCGCTCAAAGGAAGCCAGTTCTTTATCGACAATCAATTTGTCCTCAATAATTCCCGCACCGTGGATGGCAGCATCCAACCGTCCGTAGCGGGAGTAAATGCCTTCAATAACGGCAGCAAAAGCCTGCTCATCCTTCACATCTGCTACTATATACTCTACCTTTGCCCCTGCTTGTCGGAATCGTGCCAAATTAGCCCGAATTTCCCGCTCCCTCAAGATTAACTGGATGTGGCGCTCGATCTCAACAGGGGTGGGCAACTTGCCTTGGCAACGAGCCTGAGCCAGTAGGAATTGACGCAAGTCGGTTACATCTTCAATATGGGCTGTTGCTTCGTTCTCTAGAGGAGCCCGTCCCACCAAAATCATCGTCAGGCCAAAGGAGGCTAAATCGCTGGTTATTTCCGCAGTAATGCCGCGAGCGCCGCCTGTAATTAAAACGACCCAATCAGGAGTGGGTGTAAATTTGGCAACAGTTGCCCGGGATGAGAAAGGATCCGGCTGGGTGCGGAAAGTGGTACGTTGTCCTTGGGGATAGCCAACTTCGATGCGCCCCCCAGGTAATAACAGTTCTGAGACGAGGCATTCTGCCAGCACCTTTGGGGAAAGGTGGGCATCGAGATCTACTGCCTTGGCATGGAGGTTAGGCCACTCAGCCCCTAGGGTTTTCAAAAGCCCGTTGCCACAACCTGCAATTGGCAAACTCGTCCCCCAGTTACCATCCCGGCCAAACTGTCCCCCCAAACAGGAAGCCATCAGGACGCGGCCTGGCTGTTGCCCTTTGCGGAGGTCATCAGCACACAACTGGAGCAGGTAAAACAAGCTCTTAGCCTGTATTTGCGTATATTGCCGCCACTCAGATAGGGTAGTTGGCTCAGCCGCTTGACTTAAAGCAGCCAAATGGACAATCCCGGCGACCAGCCCATGTTTCTCCCGTTCCCTGCTAACTGCCTCAGCTAACGCCTTTGGTGTTTGCAAACTAGCTCGCTCAATCAGCGCTACCGCCAGCCCTCTTTGCCGCAGAGACTCTGCCAAGTAGGGAGCAACGCTAAGTTCGTCTTCAGTAATAAGAAAAAGCCCTTGGGGAAGCGGCCACTGACCGGTAGGTAGGGGGTCTGCCTGTGCTTGCATCAGGTAACGTGGAATCGATTCCCCCTGGGCTAGAACTTTCCCAAGCTTTTTGAGGGTTCCACTGTCCCAGACGGTGAGAGGCATAAGACTTGTTGAACAATGCCGTTCAGGGATTTAACCTTGGTCAAATTTTCCATCTGGGACTGCATACCTTCAGCGACAGCAGCGGGCAAACTTTTCTGTATTGCTCCCAAAATTTCCACTCGCTTGATCGAGTCAATTCCTAGTTCTGCTTCCAAATCCTGATCCAAGCCCAACATATCAATTGGGTAGCCAGTGCGTTCACTGACTAATTGCAAGAGAGTTTTGGTCACACTCTCCCGTTCCAGCAGCACAGAGGGGACAACAGCATCGGCAGCAGTGGGCAGATTGGGAGATGCCGTTGCTGGCTGGGGCTTGAGCATAGGCTCTTGCTGCTGAATTGTGGGACTAACCGGTGTGGGACTAACGGATATCTGAGGAGGTGCAGCGGGCCGGGAAGGGGGTGAGGAAATTCGGGGGGGTACTGGCGGCGAAGCAGGGGACAGGTTAGCACTTCCCCCTCCATTGGAGCCAAGGGAAAGTACAGGTTGGGCTGCTGGCAGGCTCCGCTCCGGCATAGCCACTGATCTTGAAGGAGTCATTCCTTCCACCTGACTGGCTTGGAGAAATTGCAGCATTACCTTTTCCTGAAGAGTCAAAAACTGACGCATGGTCTGCTGGTAAGCTTGATAGGCTTGTAAAGCCACCGAGCCAGCAACTGAGGGTTCTTGGCTATTAGAATAAGTCTGTGGAGTTGCTGGTTGGGAGAGCGGGGGAAAATTTTGTTCAGACATTGTTCGCTGGATTTTGGGTTGCGGATTTGAATTAGTAGGAACTATGGGGTTTAACCCGGTGAGTTGGGAAGGGGAATGGGCATGAGGGGCAGGACTAGGCGGCTTGACTGGCTCAAATCGCTCTATCCCTAAGTCTGGCTTCGCCTCGGTGTTACCGTTTTGCCCTTTTTTCTCTTGTCTGCCTAGGATAGACGTTGCCAAGGATAGGGGGGGGAGCTTGCCGCTATAACTATTGGTAGCTCCTAATGACCTGACACCACCACCGTTGACCAGCCAAGTGGTGGGTGCTAATTGAGAAGGGCCCGTTAGCTCTGCCAGTCGAGATAATTCCAGCTGCTGGACTTGGCGACCAGCAAACAGAGAAAGGAGTTGCACCTCTTGCCCTCTGGTAATTAGAGTCCCTAAGCCCAGCAGAAAGCCTCGCAGTCCTCCCCCTTGCCCATCTAAAGATACGCAAGTATGCTCTTTGTCTCCTAAAATTTGACCGACGAACTTGGTCAGGATGCTTTTTGGACCGACTTCAATAAAGGTGCGAGCGCCAGCTTCATATAAAGCCTGAATTTGACTGACGAACTCTACTGGACGGAGAGCCTGTTGGCTTAACTGGCCACGGATACCATCGGCATCTGAAGGGTAAGGAAGGGCTGTAGCGTTAGCATAGACAGGAAACTGGGGGGACTCAAAGCAGCCAGAATTTAACTGACGGGTCAACTCTTCCTGAACTTCTGCCAGCAAGGGCGAGTGAAAGGCTCCGGCCACAGGCAGCTTTCTAGCGGTAATGCCGTTGGCGTTCAAACTGTTGATTGCTTGTTCGATCGCTGCTTGCGGTCCAGAAATGACGGACTGAAGGGGAGCATTGTGATTGGCTACCACAACTCCTGGAAAACTATCAAGATATTGTGCCAATTCCTCGCGGGTGATTTGCACGGCAGCCATAGCTCCCTCAACCCCCTGACAAGCTTGGGACATAATCTGGCCTCTAAGGGCAGAAAGATTGAGAAATTGAGCTTGGGATAGCACACCAGCAGCGTAGAGGGCTGTATATTCGCCATAACTGTGTCCTGCTGCCAAATCTGCCTTAATGCCCAGATTGGCCAGCAAGGCTAGATAGCCCGATTCCACGGCTCCTAGAGCGGGTTGAGCTACTTGAGTCTGTTTAAGCTGTTGTTCATTGCTAATTTCGGCCGCTTCTGAATAGGCACTGGGGGGATAGATATACTGACTCAGCAATTTTGGGAAGCGATGGTCCAGATGGCTGTCGGCAAATTCCAAAGCTTGGCGCATCTCTTGCCGATAGAGAGCAACTTCCCTGGCCATGCCGGGATATTGCGCCCCCTGCCCCGGAAAGAGAAAAGCAGTGAGAGCTTTTGTCCCAGTGGGGGTGTGGCCTTCGGAGAACTGAATCTCAGGGGGCAGGGGACTGGCAGAATCGCCTGCCAGATAACTAAGAGCCGAGGACAAGCTGGCGACTAACTCTGACAAATTACTGGTCACGATGGCTAGGGTTGCTCCCCTGCCTAGGTGGTTTGTCGCTGTTAAAGCGCAACTGTAGGCCAGATCTCCCAGTCGCGGTTTTGCTCCTCCTTGCAAAGCTGTCAGCAGAGACCGCACTTTTGGCAATAATTCTTGGCGATTCTCGGCAGCCAAGATCACCAATTCCCAAGGCCAGTTATCTCCTCCCATGGCTGGTCTCTGAACTGCTCCCCCATACTCCTCGAGAATGGCATGAAAATTCGTCCCCCCAAAGCCAAAAGCACTGACCGCTGCCCGGCGAGGTTGGTTGGGATTAGTCAGCCAAGGATGATTGTCTTTTAAGAGATAGACCGGGCTTTCTGGCTCCACAATCGGGTCTAAGGGGGTGTCAACCCCAAAGTGAGCGGGTAGGACTTGGTGATGTAGAGAGAGGGCTACTTTCATTAGTCCAACGACCCCAGCGGCACTTTTAGTATGTCCGAGCAAGGTTTTAATTGAGCCAATAGCGCAGGATTTTTGCCCTGCCCCGGAGGCTTGTAGAGAACTGGTAATTGTTTCTAATTCTGCTCGATCGCCAGCCACCGTCCCCGTGCCGTGGGCTTCATAGAGTCCTAGACTAGCGGGAGAAAATCCGGCTTTGTCGTAAGCTCTCTGTAGCGCTCGCTTTTGTCCTGCTGGCAGGGGAGCAGTTAAACCCAAGGCCTTACCGTCGCTGGAACCAGCGACCGCTTTGATAACTGCATAAATTCGGTCTCCATCCCGTTCCGCATCTGCCAGACGCTTGAGAACAACGATGGCAATACCTTCGCTGATGACAATCCCGTCGGCAGCTTTATCGAAGGAGCGGGGTTGACCTTGGGCAGAGAGGGCATGGGTCTTGCTAAAGCAAAAATAAGCAAAAGGGCTTTGCCCTGTGTCAATGCCACCTGCAATACAGAGATTGCTTCGTCCCGTTTCCAATTCCGTCACTGCTAGGTCAATAGCAGCCAAGGAAGAAGCACAGGCCGCATCAACAGTGAAGTTAGAGCCTCCACAGTTAAAACGGTTGGCAACCCTGCCAGCTGCCACATTCAACAGTAAACCTGGAAAAGTTTCTTCCGTCCATTCTGGTAGACGATCCCAGATCTGTGGGGAGGGATTTTCAACCACCCTCGGCACTTCTGCTCGCGCTGCATACTGCCCGCCCAGATCTCCTATCCCTCCGCCCGCACCCAAGATGACTGAGGTACGTTCTCGGTCGAAATCTCCTCCCCCGTAACCCGCATCTTCTAAGGCTCTTCGCACAGCCTCCAAAGTCAATAGCTGTAGTGGTTCGATGGACTTGAGAGATACGGGAGGAATCCCAAAGCGCAGAGGATCGAAGGGAACCTCATCAATGAAACCACCCCATTTGGAATAGACCTTATCTCGTGTTTGTGGGTCAGCATCGTAGTACAAACGCCAGTCCCAACGGTGAGCGGGAATTTCGCCAATAGCTTTTACCCGGGAGAGGATGTTTTTCCAAAAAGTCTCCGGTGTGTCTGCTTTAGGAACGAGGGTCGCCATGCCAACGATAGCAATATCTGAGGGTCGGGTTGGAGCGGGGACTTTCTCTTCGCCCGCTGGAGAAAGAGAAGTCAAGAGTTGGCCGCTGCCTTCAGCTACTTCTTGATGCAAGCTGCTGACGCTGATCACTTGATGGCGCATGGTTGCCACCTGACCGATCATGTACATCCCTTCGCTAACCTGTTGCTCTTGGTTGACCGAGACTATTTGCCCTGTCTCATCGCGCCGCAAACCTTTGGTAGCTATGCGTAACCGTCCTAGAGTCAGGTCTTCCAAAACGTTCTTAATTTCTTCGGCAGAACTGCCCCGGGCTGCCATTTGCCGGCGGGTGTCGTAGAATTCGCGGGCAAATGGGGTGACAGCGCAACGGCTGGCATGGCCCGGTCCGGTTTCTAAGTTGATGGTCGATTGGCAACTGAGGGCTTGGGCTTGAAACTCTGGCAGGATTGCTCCACAAGCTACTGCTTCCTCCGTAAAGAGGTAGGCACTGCCCATTAACACGCCAATTTTCATGCCCCTTACTGCCAAAGGAGTGGCCATGGCACTGATCATAGCGGCCGAGAGGGCGTCATGAATCCCACCGGCGAAGATGGCGTGAATTTGCTGCTCTGCTCCGGCTGGCACTTTATCTAACAGGGTAGCAATCATGCTTTCCCAGAGGACAAAACTGCTCAGTGGCCCCACGTGTCCCCCGCATTCTCGCCCTTCAAAAATAAACCGCCGCGCCCCCTGTTCGAGGAACATTTTCAGGAGTGCTGGCACGGGAACGTGGAGGTAGGTGGCAATTCCTTGGGCTTCCAACTTCGCTGCCTGATCTGGCCTGCCCCCAGCAATCAAGGCGAAAGGCGGCTTAATTTTCTGGACTTCTTGCAGTTGTTCTTGCCTAATTGCCTGTGGAACAAAGCCAAGGATACCAATGCCCCAAGGTAGCTCTCCTAGAAGGGCTTGGGTTTTCTGCAACAGTTCCCCGACCTGTTTTCCCCGCATCAGAGCCAAAGCTAAGAGGGGCAGTCCGCCTGAGCGAGCAACTGCATGGGCAAATTCTGCCGTATCGCTGACTCTAGTCATTGGCCCCTGGACAATAGGATATTTGGTGCCGTGGGAAACTGCCAAGGGAGTTTCCGCTTGTAGAGGTTTTAGCTCAAGGGCTGTCTGCACCTGTTCCTGACTGCCCTTGAGCAGAGCTTGTAGAAATTTACCTGTGGTCTGGTAACGCTTGCGGAAATCAGCCGCTAACCCGCTTGCTTGTCCCATTGGCCAAGCTTGAGTAGCAGGATTTGCCCAGCCAATTAGGGAGGTGGCTCTTTGCCGCCAGATCTGGCCAGAAACTGAGGTTTCTTCTTTAATCTCTATCTGTGCTGCCATTTCTTGCAACTTGGCAACGGCAGCAAAACCGGGACGGGACAAGACACGACAAGCCCGCCCCAACCTCTCACCGATGGCGATCGCTTCTTGCCCGTTTAAGTAACGTAAGTATTCCTGCCATTCTCCGGGGAGAGGAGATTCGGGCATCAGCCATAATTGATCGTCTAAGACAACGCCTGCTGCACCGGCAGCCCGACAGGCGGCCGCGGTATGAATACCGATTCCTCCTTGTACATAGATGGGTAGGGAGGAGGTTTTCAATAATTTCTGAGTGAGAATAAAAGCGGGATCTTCTCCTACCCAACCGCCACTTTCCTGTCCTTTGGCTACCAATCCAGCCAGGAAAGGAAACAGAGAAGCTAAGAGAGCCAGTTGATTGGCATCGGTTGTTTCCAGCAAAATTAGGCGATTTTCCCCAGAAAGAAGCTGTAATTTCTCTCTGAGCGTTTCAGCAGTTGCCTCTTGCCAGCCACTGAGAATCAACCAGTGAGATTCTAGTTCCAGTCTAGCCAAAAGTTGGCCGCTCTGCTCGATCTGTGTTAAGTTCAGTCTCAGTCCGGCTGCTCCAGGAGCATTTTTTAAAGCTAAAACCTGCTCTAGATTACTAATTGCTCGCTCTAGATTTTCTGGTTGACAAAATTCTCGATCGAGTATCCCGATTCCCCCAGCCCGAATGCTGGCGATGGCTAAACCAGGGTGTTCTAGCTCAATGGGACTCAGAGAAAAGCAGTTGAATTTATCCATCATAACCTCTAATTTTGATTAATTTAACCATCTTGACAAGCCTGTAATTGCTGGATGATAGCTGTTTGCTCTTGTTCTAGGTTGCGACCGATAAAAACCGCTTGCGTTGGCATTTTTCCGCAAATCTCTGGGGCTACAACCTGAAAATCAAAACGACCGCAAATAAAATTAAACAGACAGGATGTTGCCCTATCATCTAAATTGAGAATTCCTTTGGCACGATAAACTTTTTGGGAAAGTTCTCCGAGAAATTGCTTGAATTTATCCAAGTTCACCAATCGTTCTGTCTGATAAGAAAAAGAGGAAAAATCTTGATGGCTGTCGCGGAAACCCTGAGCAGATTTGGTCACTTGAGTTTCCAGTAGTTTTGATTGTCTTCTGTAAAGATTAGCTCCTAGGGCGAACAATAATTTGGGATCGATATTGCTGTGAGTAGTTTTAAATAAGGGGGCTCTTTGATTCAATTGACGGAGATGGCTTTCGACTTGCTCAATTTCTAGTTCTGTCACTAAATCTGTCTTATTCAAGATCAGAAAATCTGCCGCTCTTACCTGCTCGTTGAGTACTTCTTCTTCGGCTGCCAACCGCAAAAACTCTGAAGCATCTACTAAGGTGATTACTGAATCGAGGACGACATCGAGATAGTGGAGGCGCTGGATCAGGGGAAAGGGATTTGCCAGTCCAGTGGTTTCTATGACTATTAAATCGGGCTTTATTTGTTCTTGAATTTCCCGAAAGGCGTTGTGTAAAGAGAAGATGTCAACACTACAGCAGACGCAACCACTATTCAATTCTACTACTTTATCTATATTTTCAAATCCTGATACTACTTTACCATCAATTCCCAAGTCGCCAATTTCATTCATGATAATCGCCACGCGCTTCTCTTGAAAGACTTTTTCTAGGGAATTTCTTAAAAGTGTAGTTTTGCCACTTCCTAAAAAGCCGGCGATTGCGTTGCAAGGTGTTTTAAGCATAAACCAATTTTCCTAAATATCTAAGGTTATTAATAGTCACAAATCACCTCTAGAAAGTTCAGTTTTTCATGGCTACTATCTCCAACCAAAGTCGGGGAATTTCTTTGATTTGTAGATTGTTTAAAGTAACTCCCGCCGCCTCTTGCAAAGCTTCACTAGCTATCTCTACCGGATAGCCACTTAAGGCGACTTCAGCAAACCCTGCATAAGCGCCAATGGTTTCCAAACTTTGCTGTGTCAGCATAACAGTACGCTGCTTATCCTGAATAATCTCTAAATGGTGACTATTGAGCAAATCCCGCCATTGAAGTGGAGAGAACCATTCATTGCCGAAAGCTCGATTCCCCTTGCCTCGCTTTCTGCGGATGCCTTCTTGACCAGCTTGCTGCAATTGGAGTAATTTCTCGGAGACAATAGCTAAGGCTTCTTTCATCCATTCAGTATAGACCGATTCTGTTCCCTCGGGATAGGTGCCGATAAAAAAGCAAGAATTAAAGGCAAAAATTCCGCCAGGACGCAAGACTCGACTGATCCTTTGGATTAATTTCTCTTTGTCGGGAAGTAAATGGATGGCATTGCCCATCAGGACGAGATCCATGCTTGCCGGTTCTAAGTCAAAATCATCAGCACTACCGACTTTTAGCAGCACAGCACTTTGCCCGGATTTTAAAGCTGAATTAAGTGCGTCATGGTCTTGAACGAGCATCTTTTTTTCTTTAAATAATTCCCGCGCAATCTCGAGAGATTCTGTGGAAATATCTATGCCAACAATCCCTACCTCTGGTTTGATTTCTAGGAGCAATTCACTGAGAGTTCCTGTACCGCAAGCAAGATCGAGAACCTGGCTGACATTTTCTAAGGGCAAACTGTGTAGAAATTCTCGGTTTGCTTCTAGGTATTCGGGCTGCAGGGAAAATGGTTCATAAGAAGTAATGACTGGCATATAACAATTCCTTGTCTTGGTTTTATTTTAAATTTTGGGACATAATCCTTCTAAGAAGGGAACTTCAAAGCATTTTTCGTGCATCACGGGACCATGCCCGAAGTAACCGTCTTCTCCAAACAATTCTCCATGATCTGCGGTGACAATAATGTGAGTGTTAGAAGGACATTTACTAAATAGCTCACCTAGCAAACCATCGACATATTCGACGCAGCGAATTTGCTGTTTGTGTAGCTGCTCCATTTCTGCTGAATTGAAAAATGACTTTTCGGCTTTTTTTTCTGTCTCGGTTTCAGTTTGCAGCAGATCGTCCATTCTCTTAAAAACTCCATGCACTCCAGATATATGGGGCAGTTCATCCTCTTCCAGCATATAAGGATAGTGGGTTTCTCCTAAGTTAAAAAAGTAAAACTGAGGTTGTTCGTCGGGAAATTCTACTTCCTCAACCATTTTGGCAAATTCATTGTGAGTGGGCATTAGTCGATAGTCATCAAAGTACTTATTAATACTCGTAAATTGGTTGAGAACAGGTAGAGAAACTCGGCCAATAGTTTTATAACCTTGGTTTTTTAAGACTTTCGGTAAGGAGAGTTGGGGAATAAAGGTTTTAAAGGACAAGTCTGGGATTCCTAAGCGATCTACCCATTTAGCAAATTCCTGTTTATAAACTTCCGAGGCAAACACACCCCGAGGACTTTTGTGAGGAACCATGCCCATCAACATAGCATAGTGGGAAGGGGATGTCCAAGAAGCATAGCTATACCGGCGTTCAGCCTTACCCAGCCGATCCATATTGGGAGTTGATGCCGCAGAGTAGCTGTCATGACGGCAGCTATCCATAACAATATAGATGAGATGGTTAATCATGTGTATCTACATACAAAATGTTCCCCATCAATGTAGTTGAAAAATCCTGCAATGTCAAGAAATAAGGGTTACGCTTAATCTTAGGGTAAGCCTGACCGATTTGGTCGATTGTTGCCCAACAACTGAGATGGCAAATTATATAGGACTTACGCATTGACAAGATCGACCAAATACGAGGTATGGGTTCTGGGCATTTTAACGTGATTTTTTGATGACTTTTGAGCGATCGCTATTGATCGGAAGTTAATCGCCAAAAGTCTGAAACGACGGATTTTCGTTCATACACATCATGGTGAATTTGTACAATGCGTAACCCCTATTGTACTCAAATATGCCTGAATTTTGGGTAGGCAACTTACATCACATAAAGTTCATTTTGTCAAGAATTGTTAAGATGCGCTGACCTTGTTAATCTTGGGTATTGCATTACTCGGAAAAGAAGCGGTATAATCGGAAGGGAAATATTTGATGTGGAGAAATCCTTCAATGTCGTTTACGCCCCAAGTCAAGCGAGTTACCAAGCCTACTCAAAAAAGCCCATCAATTAAAACAGCGTCTCAACTAATGAAGGAAAAGCGCTATGATGAAGCTCGGGAGGCTTTTGAAGAAATCCTTGAAAAAGACCCAGGCTCTAAGCAAGCTCATCTTGGTATAGGCAGCATCTGTTTAAAACAAAAAGATTATGAAGGAGCTTTGATCCACTTCGGGTCGGCGAGGAGAATTGACCCAATGATGGCTAAAGCTGCTCTTGCCGTTGGCAATGTTTACTACAAGCAAAATGAACTGGACTCGGCCATTGAAGCTTTTAAAGATGCCCTTAATATCGACCCTACTACCCCTGCTGGTTATCTGGGGATGGGGAGGGTTTTATTAAAGCAAAAGAAATACCCTCAAGCTAAAGAGCAAGTTCAAAAAGCACTGGTCTTTAACCCTCAGTTAACTCCAGGGCGCTTGCTCATGTCTCAGATTTACCAAGAACAAGGAAATACAAAGGCAGCAATTGATGAAATCGAGTCTGCACTAAGGATGAATCCCACAGCTTGGAGTGCTTATCAGTCCCTAGGAAATATCTACCTAAAACAAAAACAATATAACCTCGCTCGCAAAAATTTTGAAGATGCTCAGCAATTAAATCCTAAAATTCCTGTGGTTGCCAAAATGGGTTATATAGAGGCTTTAATTGAAAGCAATGCTCTCAATGAAGCATCCGAGATTTTACGCGAACTGCCGAACAAAAAACCCATAGAAGCCAAAAAACAAAAATTATGGGGAGATCTTTATACTCGTCAAGGATTTACCAAAGAAGCTGCAGAAGCCTATCGAGCAGCCAATTTACTGGCGGCAGAACAAGGAGAGGTCGCCAGCGAACTTTCCACTTTGGATATGCTGATAGAAGAAGATGACGATAAATTAGGATAAATCCTCGAAACCTACAAAGAAAAAGCAACTCAGCAAATTCCCCAAACCCAACTTTGTAAAAATCCCTAAATCCCCAGAAAGTATAGTCTTTAAAGAAAGAGACTATATAGTTCCCACAAAAAAGCCAAATAATGTTTCTTGATTTCCAGAGAGCTTCTCTCAAAAAGCAACAGATATTGATAACTATTATCGTTACTTTATCTGTCTTTATAGCCGTGTTTCTAGCAATTCATGCCTCGCTCCAAATTCAGCAGCAGTCTAGTGTTCTTCTCCCATCCCAACTGCCTTGGCAGATTTTCCTAGCGTCCCTTGTGGCTATTCTTGTAGGAGGATTTACTTTTGCTTTGGAATTAATAACAATTAATCAAATGAAGCGGGGTTTCAATCAGATTCAGCTTGAGTTGAGGGCATTAGGGAGTGGAGATTTTAATCCTTCCACTCATCTAGAGTCACTAGCTTTGCCCAAAGAGATGAGGGAAGTAGGGTGCTATTTCCCTCATCTGAAGTTAGCTCTCTCAACAACCTTGAGCGAGCTACAACAAAAACTTGAGGAGCAAGGAACAATCCGAGAAAGCTTGCAAGCTGAACTGACGGGACTTGAGAATAATCTTGCAGAGCAGAAGCTCGCCAAGGAAGGTTTGCAATCTCGACTAAGTCGGATACAACAAGCACTTGAAGAGGCTCTCGAGGAAAATCAAGCCCTAGCAAGAAAAGTGAGTCAAAAGAGAGCAGAAGTCGAGCAACCCGAAGGGGAAGTCGGAGATTTTATCGCTCAGATGCAAGGCGAATTTCAACAGGCACCTAAGTCGGTTGCTTCTCTGACTTCCAGTTCCTTAGAAGAGATTGTCCAGTATAAGGAGGAGCTTGAATATCGCATTACTTGGCTACGGACGCTACTTGAAGATGCAGAAAAAGAACTCAAACTAATTTGTATTACCTATGAATTATAAAAACAAGTTTAATTTTTTCATACTTCAGAAAGTTCATAAAGATTGAGGTTTATAATTAAGAACTAGAATCTTGAAGAGGAGAATTAACAATGAAGACCCTTGTGCCGATTTCTTGGTATTCCGATCCCGATATTTTCAAGAAAGAGCAAATAGTTCTCTTTCAAAACCTTTGGAACTTTGTCGGATTGACCAACGACTTAGAAAATCATAATGATTATATTGCTAAAGATCTAGGAGGACAAGCTATTTTTGTCCAGAATTTTCGTGGAGAATTGCGAGCGTTTGATAATATCTGTTCCCATCGTTTTAGTAAGATTCATCAAGAGGATAAAGGCAATGGGCCAGTTAGGTGTCCCTACCACGGATGGATTTATGACAGTGCTGGCATCCCGATTAACATTCCCTTACAGTCCCGCTTCGATTTTTCCGATTGTACACCAGAATCTTTCAAATTGAAACAATGGTTAGTTGATACTTGTGGCTCCTTTGTTTTTGTAAAAAAAAATGATGATGGTCTGACCCTCAAAGAGTATTTAGGAGGAATGTATAGTCGGTTATTAGATTTTTCAGAGTCAATGGGTGAGAAAGTTGACTGTCAAGAAATGATCATTAAAGCCAACTGGAAAATTATCGTTGAAAATACTTTAGATAGCTACCACATCTGGGATGTCCATCCCAACTCTCTTGGCAAGTATGGAGCAGTTGACGGGTATTATTGGAATGACGACTTCCATTCGACTTACCTCAGTAAAGCCAAAAAGCTAGATGCAAAAGTCAAAAAGTTTACCACAGCTTTTGCAGATCGAAAACTGAAGATAGATGGCTATCAGCACTATTTGATTTTCCCACTTTTAACCTTGTCCACTCTGTTTGGGATGTCTTTAAATATGCACGTTTTCACGCCTCTTAGTTCTACAGAAACCAAAGTTACCAACTATACCTTTATGGGAAAACTTGATAATGCCAGTCTGGAGAAAATTCTATTTGATATGAGTAGCAAAGCCTCAGCTAACTTAGTTACTCAAGTTTGGGATGAAGACAAACCTGTCTGCGAATCAGTCCAGCTAGGAATGGTTTCAATCGATAACTCAAGGGATTATAAACAAGGAATTCTTAGCAGTGACGAGCGCCGCCTTCATACTTTTCAACAACCTTATCTTAAGCTCATGAATTTGGTGCCATCCGCTGCCTGAAAAATCTGACATCTTCCCACGTCATAATTTTGATTTGGCGTGGGTTTCTTGCTCTTGAATTCGATTTTGAACGTTTTTGGCACAGTTTAAGATCAAATGCAGCAACGCCGAAAAGCGCATTCGTTCAAGGCAAAGTAAACTGTTGCAAAAATTTCCAGACCACTTCACTAGCATTTATTGCCTGACTGTTCTTGCCCACTAGATTTTCATGGTCTCGATTGCTAAAATCGTTTTGGTTAGCTCGTCTCATGATTCGCCCTCCAGGCCAACCATGACCCCCTCCCTCAATGCGATAGAGCATGACAGTGGCGTTTTGATGACAACCTGAATACTGGTAAGATACCACTGTAGTTCCATCCTGCTCCGTGTCAGGAAGTCGTTCCTCTTTTGGCGTTGCCGAGCAGCCGTTATTTTTGCGCCAAAATGCCACCGTCTCAGGAACTGAAAGGATTTCTCCTCTGGCACCCACTGTCATTTCTCCTCCTACCCAAGGGACAAGTCTATCCTCAGTACCATTGATCATAAGTATGGGAATGGGTCTTTGGGGCCGACATCTAGATTCGAGGGATTTTGCCATCGTCGAACTGACAGAGGCAATCGCAGCAATTTGGTTAGCCATTTCGCATCCTAATCTTTGGGCAAAAAACCCGCCATTGGAACCCCCAGTAACATAGATTCTTTTTCTGTCAACATTCCTCAATTTTTCTACGTCTTCAATCACGGCCCGAACGAAAGCAACATCGTCAATTTCTGGGTGAACCTCAGGGGTGTTGCGTCCGTCATTCCATTGCCCCCCAATAGCACCTAAGTCAATGCCGTTGGGATAGACAACGAGAAAATCTTCTCTATCAGCTAAATCGTTAAAGCCAGTTTTCGCCGCCATGGTATCCCCCTGACCAACACCACCGTGAAAAGCTAACAACAGTGGCATAGGTCTGTCCCTAGTATGAGCACCAGGAGTGTAAAGATAGTAACTTCTTTCTAAGCCTTGATTGTATAGAGTTCTCAAGACCATATCTTGATTGAGATTAACTCTCCTTCTTCTTCTCATTCTCTGCGATAGTAACTGTTCCTTTAAACTTTCTTGGCCCTGTGGCTGGCTGGCATAACAAGCGGTCAAAAATAAGAGAGTAAGCAGACATAAAAGAAAAATCATGCTTGTCATTCGCCTGAGCTTTCCAATTTTCATTTTAAGCAAATTGGCTCTCTTGGATTTGGTGGGTAAAATGTATTCTAAGATACATTGCTCCTAGCGAGGGGGTGGAACGAACCACAAAGACACAAAGATCGATCGATCATATAGTAAGTTAAACTTATCACACAGAACCTAGAAGAGCCGCAAATTGTCAACATTATAAGGGAGTTATTGGATTTAAGGAAGCCAAGACCAAATTTCGATCTGGAAGAAACGCACAATCGGACTGGAAAAAGCGACAATGAAGGGTTTCATCGGCCCTTCAATCTTAGCATAGCCCGTCATACCAGTCTTAAAAAGGTGTTTTCCATCAGGAATTTCCACCAAAACCTTCACAACTGGTTCTGAAGACAAATCGCCTGTTGTTGTGCTGTTGCCAGCCGAGGGGGTAATGGAGACAACTTTCCCCATAATGGTTTCCGTGGGATAGGCATTGAGTTTGATTTGAACCTTCTTACCAATCGAAAATTGTCCGACATCGTACTCTGGAACTTGCACTTCTGCCAAGATCTTGGTAGCATCTTGAGCTATTGCAAAGGTCTGTCCTTGGTCTAAATAGCTGCCCACTTTGGTGTCCAGATAAGGAGTTACTAGATAACCATCCAAGGGCATGACTAAGCTGGTGAGTTTGAGTTTATCTCGCTCTTGCTGCTCTTGTTTCCTTAAGCGTTCTAGCTCGGCGCCAGCCACTTCCACATCCTGCCGAGCCGCTTCAATCTCGTCGGGGTAGGGACCGGCTAACAATAACTTGAGCTGAGATTCACTTGTCTCCAAAACTCTTTGCTTGCTTGCTAACTGGCTGCGTGCTTGTTCGATTACTTGTTGCTGTTGTAACAAAGCCTGGCGCTTTTCTTCCGCTTCAATTTTCTTGGTTTGAGCGTTCCTTTGGGCATCTTCTACAAGATTTAGGGCAATTGCTCCCTCTTTGTAACCTTCTTCCAGGCGAGAAGCCTCACGGAAATAAAAATCAGCTTGGGTGAGCGCGCTTTCTATTTGTTTCTTGATTACCTCTAAATTTTGCTTGTTCACTGCTACCTCTTTCTTCGCTTTATCTACTTCTTCTCGAGCTATCTTTACCTGATTGCGGGCTACTTCCACATCTTCCTTTCTTGGCGTGGCTAAAAGTTTAGCTAGATAAGATTGCTTAATTTTGACATCGCCTAGCGCTTTTTCGATTTGAGATTGCAGCGTCTCTATCGTATCTTCAATATCGACATCTTCCATCTGGGCAATGACCGTTCCTTTGCGGATTAATTGCTCGTTACCCCCTGAAAACATGACGCGAGTAATTTTGCTTTTACCATCAACTTCAGCCTGAATAGCCACCTCGGCGGGAGTGAGCAATTGCAGGGGACCTCCTGGCATAGTCCGATAAGGCAGAAAAAGCAGCGCCACCAAACCAGCTAGGATAAAAAATTTCAGATTTTTCTTCAGCCAAGACCGAAAGCCTTGGCGAGAGGGACTTGAGGACTTTTTTGAGTTCTTAGTCTCTTCTGTCAAGTTAGAAGAAAGGCCAGTCGTAGCTTGGGAATTCCGTCCCCTGAAGAACAAGCGAGAAATCTGTTTGCGAAAACCGATGAATACCAGGACGGAGACGATAATTATCGCTGATTCAGGCCCAAAAATTTCTGGAAAAAGTGTAGATAGACCTTTGGCAAAATTGGTAACGATCAAATAGATCATCAATAAACAAAATACGATACTCCCCAGGCCAAAACCGACAAGCATCAATTTTTCTCTCGTCGATAAAAAACTAGGCAGATTCCGCCCCTTGATCACCATCCCCCACGCTCTGAAAGACTGAGACATAAAGTTATCAGGCAGTCGGAAAAAAGCGATCAAGAAATAATAGCCATAGAGAGGCCAGAGAGGGCAAGCCATCAACACAAAAGTTGCCAAAGCTGCATGGGCGAGTAAGAGGAGCCAAATATGAAATGCTGTTCCTGAACTTCTCTGTGCGTACCAAAAAATCATACCAAAGCTAAAGATAAAAAGGCGCATGATCAAGGGAGTCCCATAGATCCAGAGTTGGGCCTTTCGTGGTACGCTTTGATACTCTCTCAGATCCACATGGAAGTGAGGCTTGAATCCTAAAGCTAAGGTCATGCCAAACACGCTGGAACGACCGCCATAGGCAGCAAACACCGTCCCTTGAATAATACGGCCGCATAAATTCAAGATTAAAATGTCAACTAAATAACTTAGGACAAAGGGTAAGCCATGAACAAAACGCCCCACGTCGTACCATAAAACCGTCCTATTATTCCAAAAAGTCAATAGAGCAATAGGTAAAAGAGGCAGCAATAGCCAAGTTGACCATCTAAGCCAACGGTGGCAAGGGTGAGTCCAACGGGCTAGGCTAGTAAAAACGGCATCAGGGTTAGGATGTTTCCAAATAAAAAGCAACGAATGCTGCTTGGATTTTTTCTTGGTTGGCGAGGAGTTTTTGTGACCGTTTCCTTCCTCGGATTGAGAGGATGGCAATTGGTTCTGATGCGGTTCTAGTAGTCCAAAACTATCAATCTGTCCAGCAAACTTCTGGTAATCTTCTTCAGTGAGACTGATATTAAAGCGTTCTTGAAAACTAGCCAAGATTTCTGGTACAGATGTCACCCCATCCATAAGTTGACATAAAAAATATTCTTCTTCCCCGAATTCAAAAGTTTCCTGAGAGATGGGATCTTGAATAAAATAACGCTTGGCCGAGGTTTGACGATCTATTTTCCTGGTGACAAGCAAATCCTCACGCAAGCAATTGGAGAGAGGCATAGGCATAGAAGAGCTATTAATAAAAAATTATAGACATGATACTAGATTTATTTTAAAGCATAGTATATGGTATGGTTAACTAGGCTCTTCGGGACTTGGTATGGTTCGATATGGGGGCATAAATCGACTAAATCCTTATCTGGCAAGAGATTTAATTGATTAGTTCGCTCTAGATCGCAAACAATTGACAAAAATCGCGGTAATGTCTGTCTCTATAAGGGT
>NZ_JAPZSS010000252.1:0-28113 GCF_027532015.1 Microcystis sp. LE19-131.1A
TTGTTCGGGTGTGGGGTAAAATCGAAACGAATAGGCTTTTTCCATACCTCACATTTTAGCATATATTTCGTAAACGATGCTCATATTTAACAGTAAAGCCGTCGTAGAACGACGGGGTTTCAGACCCAAAATTTTCGATGAGCAACGATTATCAGCGTCAAGTGATTGATTTTTATGCCCGTCGTCACGATTACGATAACGATTTTACGCAAGCTCGCGCCCTTAAATTAGTAAATTATCTCTATTTACAAAAAAGCCAATCTGTGCTAGACGTGGCAACGGGAACGGGATTTATAGCGGTCGCAATTGCCCCAAAAGTAAAAAGTGTCATCGGGGTTGATTTCACGCCGGAAATGATTGCCAGAGCCGAAAAAAAGCTAGAAGCATTAAATATCGAGAATATTGACCTAATTAACGCTGATATAGCTGCCATTGACTTTGCCGAGTCTAGTTTCGATCTGATTACCTGTTCTCTGGCGATTGCACTTTTCCCCGATATCCCGCAAGTGCTGGCAAAATGGTATCAATGGTTAAAAAAAGGCGGTTTGATCGCCTATCGGCTGCCGAAATTGCGACTCTAGTGAACAATTATCGCCGAGAAATCGAGAAAAATGCCACCGATCAGGGGGTATGGCAAGATGCAACCACCTTTTTTATCACTGCTAGTAAAAGTTAGAAAAAGATCATGAGTCAAGTTAAAACCATCTCTGGACGAGCTTTACCCTTGCGAGGCAACGATATTGACACCGATCGCATTATTCCGGCTCGTTTTTTGCGTTGTATCACCTTTGAAGGTTTAGGCGAACAAGTGTTCGCTGATGATCGAGCCGCTTTACAGGGGAGTCATCCTTTCGATCTACCCCAGTACCAAGGGGCGAAAATTCTGGTAGTCAATGGTAATTTTGGTTGTGGCTCTTCTCGGGAACACGCACCGCAAGCGATTTTACGTTGGGGAATTCAAGCAATTATCGGGGAAAGTTTCGCCGAAATATTTTTTGGCAATTGTATCGCTAATGGGGTTCCCTGTGTCACTGCTGAGGCAAAAACCATCACCCATTTACAGGATTTAATTGCCGCTAATCCCGAAATTCCCGTCGATCTTTCCTTGACAACCATGACAGTGGAATGGGGGGATTTTGTCGCTACCGTGTCTATGAATGAAGGTTCCCGACAGATGTTAATAGAAGGGGGTTGGGATACCTGCGGACAGCTGTTACAAAATCTCGATCTGATTCAATCTACCGTGCAAAAGTTACCCTATTTAAGTTTCGTCTAGGGAAACAATCTAGGCTGAGGGTGCGTTAGCAATAGATTAACGTACCCCGGCAAGGATTTTGTTGGAGATGCAGCAGCTGTAAATATTAAAAAATCTGCCCTATGACTAATTCTGATAATAATCTCCAAAATATCCAAGAACCGATTTTAAACGCTCCCGAAGATGTGCGAAAAATCATCGATCGCGTTTTAAAATTGGAAAGAGATAAGTTATACCAGCGCAATCCTCGCAATATCAATGATGATGTTTTAACAATTATTAAAGAAGTAATTCAATAATCAGTTATCAGTTATCAGTTATCAGTTATCGGTTTACTGAAAAAACTTCCCCATCATCCCCTCCATATAAATATGAAACTACTATCAATAAAGTTATGTAATTTTCGACAATTTTATGGTAAGACTCCTGAGATACATTTAGCGGCGAGTTCTCGCAATACGACGGTAATTTATGGCAATAATGGGGCAGGAAAAACAACAATTTTAAATGCTTGTACCTGGGTTCTTTATGAAAAATTTACAGCAGCTTTTGCCGAACCAGAGTTATTAGTTAATAAACGGGCAATTACCGAAGTAACAACGGGAACCTCCATAGAATGTTCCGCGGAAGTAAACTTTGAACATGAAAATAAACGCTATCAGGTAAAACGAAAATTTTTCGCCTACCAAGATGTAAATAGTAAGATTAAATACGGTTCAAATAGTTTATATATGCTCTACGCTGGTGATGATGGTAATTGGTACACACCCAATCAACCAGCGGAGGATATTATTAATCAAATTTTACCCGAAAGTTTACACCGTTATTTCTTTTTTGATGGGGAATATATCGATCATCAATTTCGTAGTAGTAGCCAAGGTAAAATCGCCGAAGATACAAAAGAATTATTGGGAGTTAAAGTATTAGATCGAGCGATCGAGCATTTAAAAAAAGCTAAGAAATCTTTACAAGATGAGCTTAAAGATTTAGGGGAATCGGATTTAAAAAAGTTATTAAAACAGGAAAGTAAAATTGAGCAGGATTTCGAGAAATTAAAACAGCGTCAGCAGGATATTATTAGCCAGTTATCCCAGCAAGAAGAATTAAAAAAAGCCGTGACTAATCGCTTACTAGAGTTAAGTGGTGCCGAGGAATTAAAACAGTTAAAAGAAAAATTAGAACAACAGGAAAGAAATCTGCGGCAAGATTTAGTCAGAACTAAGGATAAGTTAAAGAAATTAATTTCTCAGCAAGCTTATCAAGTCTTTTTAAAAGAAATTAATCAAAATTTTCAGCAATTAATCGATCGCCTACGACAACAAGGGGAATTACCCAGTGGTATCAAACAGCAATTTGTCCAACAATTATTAGAGGGGAAAAAATGTATTTGTGGTCAGGAATTACAGGAAAATAGCCAAGCTTATTTACAGGTACAAGATTGGATGAATAAAGCAGGAATGGCCGATGTAGAAGAAGCAGCCATTCGCTTATCTTCCACAGTCAAAGAAATGGATAAAAAAGTCTTAGATTTTTGGCAAGAAGTGGATAATTATCAAGCTAATATTCACCAGTGGCGCTTAGAATTATCTTTAGTAGAATCAGAATTAGATGAAGTGCGGGATAAATTTCGCCATTATCCCGATGAAGATATTAAAAATCTGCAATCTCGCTTAGATGCGATCGAGGATTCCCTAAAAGATTTACGCTTGGAACAGGGCAGCAATAAAAATCAACTAGATATCTATGAAAAAGAGTTAGAATCCCTGCAAAAACAGGTACAAAAACAGCAACAAAAAGAGGAAAAATCTAATTTAGGACAACGACGTATTTTAGCGACTCAAGAGGCAATTAATCGCATTAGTGAGGTAAGACAGAGATTAGAAAATCAGTTTCGTTTGTCCTTAGAAAAACGGGTACAGGAAATCTTTAGCTCAATTTCTTTTACTCCCTATATTCCCCGTATTAGTCCCGATTACGAGGTAAGATTATTAGAAAATACCACAGGATTCGCAATTCCCGTGGCAGCTTCTACTGGAGAAAATCAGATTCTTAGTTTATCTTTTATCGGGGGAATTATCGATCGAGTGCGAGAATGGAGTCAGAAAAATACTTTGATGGGAATTGATAGCAGCACTTTTCCTCTGGTGATGGATTCCCCTTTTGGTAGTCTTGATCATATCTATCGTCGGCAAGTTGCGATCGCTATTCCTAAATTAGCCAATCAGTTAGTTGTTTTAGTGACAAAAACTCAATGGAGAGGAGAAGTAGAAACCGAGATTTCTCCCTATATTGGTAAAGAATATGTGTTAGTTTATAATTCTCCGAAAGCAGATTGTCAAGAGGATTTAATTAATCTTCATGGTGTTGATTATTCTCTGGTTAAACGCAGTCCTAATAATTTTGAATATACGGAAATTATCGAAGTTAATCGATTTTCCTCCTGACTGCTAAATTCTGTTGTTATAACTAGATTTTAACTTCTAATAAAACGATCAATTGCTGTGTTCATTACCCCAACGCGACTGGATAATTCCACAAGTTCCGTGGTGACAATATTATAATCCCCTAAATATTTCTGGAGATTAGTTCCCTCTTTTTGATGGCCAATTTCCACTAACCTTTCCTCTCGCAATTCTTGCAAATGATCGAGGATATTTTCTAAAGTATCTTCGAGGGAAGGTAAGGGAGAAGGAGGATTATTTGCTTGCAAAGCTTGGGTTAATTGCGTCAAAGCTTGGGTTATTTGTTGCGTGAACAGACTTAGATTAGGATGGGGAGGACTACCGCGATATTGTTCCAATTCCGTCAATAAAACTGTCACCCCGCGACCAAAACGAGGAATATAATTACTTAAAGTGATTGCCGGTTCCATTTGTGGAAAGGGTGTGCTAGGATCGTCAATTAATCGTTGTAAGGCCGTTTGCATAGTTGTATTTGCTCGTCGAGCTTTATTGCGATAGGAAGATAAAATTGCAGTTTGATAGGATGATTCTCCTAAATAAACTGCCATAACTGACTGAAAAAATATTTGATTAGCTTCTAATGCTTTAATGGCAGCGAGGGAAAAACGTTCATCTTCATTAACCCGTAAAAAACCGAAGGAAAGTACAAAGGCTAAAGCACTACCGATTAAAGTATAAACTATTCTGATATACTCTAAATTAATCCCGTCATTGCTGGCATCGAGACGACTGATAATTAAAGCAAAAATTGTGATAAAAAATACTGCCAAACTATAGTGAAATCGCACTAAAGCTAAAGCGATCGCTATAGAAATCACCCCAATAATTTCTAACCAGATCGAATTATCTATAATTGGCAACAATGCCAAAACAAAAAACGAGCCTAAAATCGTGCCAAACACCCGATTAAAAAAGCGTTGAAAAGTCAAGCTAAAATCTGGTTTTAACACAATAACTAAGGTTAAACCAATCCAAAAACTATGGGTAATTCCTAGCTTATTATAAATCAAAACTCCTAGCGCACTTCCCAAACCCAGGCGTAAACCATGACGAAATAGGGGCGATTCTAGATTAAAATTAGATTTTAATGGTTCCCACCAAGCTTTTTCTTGACCGTACTCTTTTTCTATCCCTTCAAAGTTCCGCTGCCAAGGATTTTTTTTATCTGGAAATTCCTCGCTTTGCCGCAAATGTTGCGCTGTTTCACTGGCTATTTTTAGCTGTTTAAATAATTTTTTTAAACGATTATTTAATTGGGAAATTGCCACATAACTGCTATAATCATCCTGGGCATTTTCTAAAACTTTAGCTTGCAGGTTTTTTTGCTGCTCGATCGCCTTGAGTAATAGCTGCAAGCGCTCACAATCCGGTCGTTTATTTCTACCCAAAATTAACCCGGCAATATCTTCGCTAATTTCCGCCACTTGCACGAGAATATCTTCTAATAAAATACCCACCGTGGTCAGTTGTGGCAAGGGATGAAGATGAAGCAATTCTCGCAGCGCGATTAAGCTGGTATTAATGCGATCGCTATCTTCAATCAAGACGATTAACAATTCCCGCAGCTCATTCTTTCCCCAACGTCCCCGACGCGTCAAGGTGACAGTTTTCCTCGAACGGAGCAACAGCTGGCGAATTTGGTCAAAATATGGCTCCTCATGAGCATTAGAACGAGAGTGTAAAGGCAAAGAACGGAGATAGGTGGCGATACCCTGAAAATTTTCCGCCGTTACCTGACGTAAAGGCTGATTAGGGCGAAAAGGCCAGATAAACAGGGCTAAAAAAATTGTCCATCCCCCTCCCAACACAGCGATTCCGGCCCGTTGTAAAGCGACGACCATATCTCCCGATGGCAAAGAAACGGCCAAAAGCAGCAATAAACTAATTACTACCCCAGCTAACGCCCCATTTTCCCCGTAAACCGTCAAATAACCCGCTAGAAACAACCCGCAAAAAACTATCACTACGGTCAATCCTAGCCAAGCACTGGCTAATGTGCCGATAATCAAAGCTAAAGCCATCCCGATAGTCGTAGCGACTAGGGTTTTCGCTCTCAGGCAGTAAAGTCCCCCTACATCCGCTAAAATCAAGGTTTGAGCCGCTAAACCGACCATTAACCCCAATTCTGACCGATCTAAAATATCACCGATAATAATCGGCACTGTGATGGCTAATAAAGTCCGAATCCCCCGCTCGATCTCGATATCGCCACTGGGACGCAATAAAAAAGCAAATCGCTGAAGTAGCATATAGCACTTATCTTAATGGTGAGGTATGAGGTTTTCGTTTTCGGGAGTCAGCATTCTCCGAGTCACCTGATTAGGGAAAGATTTCTCTCCTGTCTCCTGACTCCTAACTCCTTAATTCTGCTGTGTTAGGGCAGCCAACGGGGTTTAAAACCAGGGTTGAGTTCTTGAGGTAAAATTTTCGGGATGCTATTGGGACTGAACTGATCAGGAAGCGGTAATAACCAGAGACGACCATCGGCAATACTCGACCCCTCCCCAGTGACTAAATCATTTCCGACTCCAAAAGGTATGGTTGCTAACTGATCAAATAATAAAGCCACGCCATCGGGAGACATACTCATCTGCACGTCACGATAATTAGGTAAGGCCAGCAGGGGGATCATTTTACCCGTTTTTAGCTCAATAATCGCTAAAAATGGTTCTTCTTTCACCTTGCCATCGCTGCCCATAACCAGATCGCTTTTCAGACAGTAAAGGGTTTTTTCCTGTCGCGGTTCAAATTCACAGCTAATAATCGGATTAGCTGTTCTTAATAGTAGTCTTGACTCTCCCTGATCATTGAGCAAAAATAGCGATCGCTGATTATCTGGTTCCGATTTCACCATGAGTTTTTGGCGACCATCCCGGGAAAAAGCGAGTATTTTCTCGTAGGTGGGCAAAAATTGCGGTTTTCCCCCTTGCACATCCAAAGGAATCACCGCTACCCCTCCCGTTTGACTGACAACCGCTTTTTTACCGTCGGGAGATAGTAAAAAAATATCCCCTTGTATTCCTAACGGTCGCGATTGTCCATCATCGCTGATTACCCATAAACTGGCATCCCCCGGATTCCCGTGATTGATTCTCTGCACGATTAGGGTTTTGCCGTTATCTGAGAGATTAAAGCGCAGATTTTGATAGGTTTTCGCGTCTAAAAACCTTTCTATACGACCACTAGGCAAATTTTGACTATTTTCGTCATGATTTAAACCCGTGGTAATTGTGTAAAGTTGCTGTTTTGGGGTATCTCGTCCTAAGTCAGAACGATCGAAGGCCGAGAATAAAATTCTATCCCCCCTCGGATAGATTTGAAAATCCGTGACCACTAGATCCCCAGGGGTAAGGATGGTTTTTTTCAGTTCTGTGACCTTATTTGCCCCCTGAATGATATTACAGACGATTAAACGGCCTCTTTCCTCTTGGTTGACTCCAATATAGGCAAAAGCTCGATCATGGCTGTAAAATTCGCCGATAAAGTCCTCACCTTGGGCAATGGGTAACTTTACTTGATATTTCTTGCCGTAGATGGGCAATTCCGTCAAAGTATAGGTCAAGCGATCTCCGGTCCAGCTAATTTTACCCGGTAAGGGAGGATTGATCACCAAGCTGGTTTCTATATCGGAACGGTCAATCGGTCGATTAAAACTTAAAGTAAAATAATTGTCCCTAACGCCGATTTTTCGCCCTTGCCAGCTAAAATTCTCCCCTCGGGTCGGGACTTGATTTCCCTGGATCAAAATCGACGATATCGCGGCAATTAAAGCCAAAATACTCGCTAACACTAAGCGATCGAACCAAGCTAATCTTTTCATCAGTTATCAGTTATCAGGAGTCAGTTATCAGTAGTCGGTCGTCGGTCGTCAGGAGATTGCTTTTATTTATTCTCCCATCTCCCCCCCCTCTACAATAATTACTCGCAACCAGAAACACCTTGCGCCTGTATCATACTTTGTGCTTTTTGTCAAAAAAACTTTTTTTTTGCAATAAAACTACATAAAAAAAAGATCATCGTTGTGGGTGAAATTGACTAATTTACCCGTCTTAAATAGGATCACCTTCTAGGTTTGACAAGGGTTTCAACCATTGCTGGCTAAAAAAGCACAGAACAACCCATTCTGAAATTTTATCAAATCGCTGTAACCATTGGAACATCGTTGTTAAATAAAAATCTTTCTCAATTAATTCTTAAGAATTTATAAATATTGCGGAATGTTAATTTAAATATTCTCAAGTTTTTACGGTCAATAAATAATTTTTACTTATCTTTGTCCAAAATTGGGTTAGAAGTCAGGAGATAGGAGTCAGGAGTCGGGAGATAGGAGTCAGGAGTCAGGAGTCAGGAGTCGGGAGTCGGGAGTCGGGAGATTATTTTATTTATTCTCCCCACACCCTACACCCTACACCCTACACCCCACACCCCACACCCGTTCGGCTGAGCCCACACCCCACACCCCACACCCCACTTTCTTATCAGCTTTAGTAATGATTGTCATCGGTTTTTTCAATCGAATAAATAAAAACGCCCCCAAAAAGGAAGCGTTTTTTAACTTATCATGAGGACTTAGCAAAATGTGTGCAGAGTTAGAACGCGGATGTTGGATGGGGATCCAGCATCTGTTTATTTTTAACCATCGATCGCCGGCACTGTCAAGGCCATGGGAATAGCATCACCGGAAGCTAAATCGAGGGGGAAGTTATGTGTTCAAGTGTATTTACAGCCCCGGCAATGGTGTCCCTTTTTTGGGTTTATTTATTTCAAAAATTATCTCTTTATTTGTATATTTTTAAACTTGTATAAAATTGATTTAAGTTTTGTAAAAAGTAGTTGACAAAATCCAATCTAGATGGAATAGGACCCTATCCTTAAGGTTGACAAAATGTGGTAAGGTGGACTGAGTAATAAAACTGATCACTAACCTATTATCAGTGACAACTGCCAAATTCACCAGAGAAGGCTAAATATAACTATGTCCAAACGGTTTAAATTCGACTCCTCCGAGATGATTTATCTCACCGATAAACTGATGAATGTGGCCAGCAATCGTTACTCGATCGTCGTGCAGGTCGCTAGACGGGCCAAGCGGGTCCGCTACGATACCGTAGAAAATATCGACGACCCGATGATTAAACCCGTCCAACGGGCTCTGATGGAAATGACCGACGAATTAACCGAACCGGAATTATTACGCGATTAATCCCCTAAAATTGCTGGGGAGCAACCCCTAAACTTCATCGGGGTTGATACCCAGCGCTCTTAGTCTTTCCGCTAGTCGTTGGGCTTTTTGTTCCGCTTCCTGTTTGGCTAAACCTGCTTGAGCGGCGATCGCCCTTTCCTCTCGATACTGGGAAGAAGGCGATTTTTATTGTAGGAAAGGTTAACCATAGCGATTGTTTTGACTAGGGAAATTACCAAGTATTCGGTTGAAAGTCGGCATCATTAATAATAGCCACCGTATCCCCGGAGGGTTTAATCACAAATAGACCTTTTTTATAAGCATAGCGATCGATTCCCTCGTTGATTTCAATTCCTGCCACTGCACCGTAGGCTCGATAGTTTTGATAATGGGGAAAAGCGATTTTAAAACGAGTCAATTTTTCAATAAATTCATCTACATCATCTTGAGATAATCTCGATTTACATTCCACCACCACGAGATCGGTATCATCCACCCCTAGGATATCAATTTCCATGGCGATGCCCTGACGTTTGACTCTAGCACGGGGATAAACTTCTTTAATATCAATGCCTTTTTCCTGAAAAAGCCGTAAAACCGCCGGTTCTACCAACTCTTCCACAAATCGACCCCAGCGAGTGGTCAGACTATCTACCGCTTTGCTGGTTCGTTCTACGGTGCGTTTCAGTTCTGTCATCGAGCGATCGCTTTCTAGTTTAGATTCGGCCAGGAGGTTCTCTATTTCGACTCTATGGCGATCATATTCCTCAGCCCGGCGATCATATTCCGCCTTGGATTGGGCAGCCCGGCGATCATATTCCTCGGCGGAAGCGCGGAATAGCTGGTAAATATCCTCAAGAGTTACTGGTTCACTCATAGACTTGCCTCTAAAACACCCCTGATCATTTTAGCGATTCCGTCGAGAAGCCGGACGAGAGCGAGAGAGCAAAACGGAAATAAATATTAAGAATTATTTAAAAGACTTGACAAATGTGCGGGGGGGTAAAATATGTATGGAATTTACAACGCTCAAAGAGCTTAATTTTAGATGAAACTAAGTAGGGCTGGCTGAATAATGGTAAAACCCTTTTAAAATAAGGCTTTTGACCTGTTAAAATCCGATGTTAGTGCAAGAATATAGGATTGAGACCTTCAAATCTGCCTTCTGCCTGCTTCAATTTCTCTGACAACGCTCGAATTGAGGAATAAAAATGAACATCAAGTTTTCACCTGTTCCTGTTGAAGACCGAGAAAGGGGAAGAAACGGTAATTGTTACAATCCTGGTTCTCCCCTGACTGAAGCCATGAAAAAACAGTTTATGGAGGAGATTAAACCCATCTGTATCGAGATGGAAAGGAAATATGGCGTACCAGCAGCCTTTCTCGGCGGTCAAGCCGTTAATGAATCAGGATTTGGGTTAACTAGAACCGGATATTTTGCCAACAACTTTTGCGGACTCAAATTCGTAGGAGCTTGGGGACGAAAACCTCCTCAAATCATGAATGGTCAAGATTTCGGAGTCGAAACCTATCAGTTAATCGGTCAACCCGATGAAGCTTGGGATGGCTCAGTGCGAATCATCGAAAATTTAGGAGAAGATCGCCTTATCTTTGATGAATCTAGCCGCTACGATAACCGCTATTTCAAGTTTAAAAGTAAGCCTGAATTTTTTGATTTTCTCTGTCGGATTACCTACTTGAATGGCTCAGAAGGCCGACTCTACCCCAAAGATCTCCGCTACATTTTTGATGAATATCGACAAAACATCCAGCGCGGCATGAGTATCCGAGAAAGCTGTTCTTTAGTAGCTTGCCAGTTAGGAAAATCAGGATATTGCCATACGGAGGAAGGGAACGGAACGCCACCCCAGCGCCGATGCAACTATTACTCTAGGGTCATTACTGAGGCAATGGATGAATGGAACACTTACGAATGGACGAAAATTGCCCTAACTCAAAATTGAGGAAATAATATGGGGAGCATCTCATTTATGCAAGCGAGTAATTATACTTGTCCCTAAAACTGGTTTCTAGCAAGGCTTTCAAAATAGCTTGACATAAAAACCTGATTTAGGGGTTACAAAGGTGAGATGCTCCCATTCTTCGGAACTGGGAAGAAGGCGATTTTTATTGTAGGAAAGGTTAACCATAGCTCCTGCAAGCGTGGTATTTCATTGATGCCAATTCTAGCAGATAGCCTCGAGGCGCTCTGACCAAGGTAGTCCTGGCAGCGATAACCACAGCGCGCAACTTCCGCAAGAATGCTAATATAAAAAAGCTATTGGCTAATTTTTTCCTATTTTAACTCGCAATATGCTCCCGTCTAATCTCGATCGCATCGTCGAACGCCTCAAACGTCGTACCGATCCTAAGCAAAAATACGAACAATTACTAGCTTTTGCTAAAAAACTAGAACCAATACCAGAATCTGCCAAAATACCCACTAATAAAGTCCAGGGCTGTGTATCCCAAGTTTATATCACTGCCGACATCGAAAATGGCCAGGTTTGGTACAAAGGCGATTCCGACGCGCAATTAGTCAAAGGTTTAGTGGCTTTGTTAATCGAGGGGTTAAATGGACTGACTCCCTCGGAAATCCTGCAAGTCACCCCGGATTTTATCGAAGAAACCGGTTTAAAAGTCAGTCTTACCCCTTCCCGCGCCAACGGATTTTATAATATTTTCCAATTAATGCAGAAAAAAGCTCTCGGTTTTCAGTTGGGAATGTCCGCTTAGATGTCTAG
This sequence comes from Microcystis sp. LE19-131.1A, assembly GCF_027532015.1. Lineage (NCBI taxonomy): Bacteria > Bacillati > Cyanobacteriota > Cyanophyceae > Chroococcales > Microcystaceae > Microcystis > Microcystis sp. LE19-131.1A. The sequence continues at coordinate 11,644 of NZ_JAPZSS010000252.1, forward strand.
TTTTCTGGTTCCGGTTCCTTTGATTCGGGAATCTCGCAGTTTTGGAAACGAGTATCCACCAGCGAACGGGTGCAACCCCAATTACTCGGTATTCCCGACGGCCAACCCATCCGCAAAGCTTCCGGACAGATGGCCATCACCGTTAGCTGACAGTCAATTAACTGAAAACCCTCTTTCTCACACTGTTTGAGACTGTGTTTGAGAATGGAATCATTGTTAAATTCGATGGTTTTATTACACTGAATACAGACCAAATGATGATGGTGGTGGGGATAGGGTTGATTGAGTTCGTAGTGTTTATGACCCTCGGCCAATTCCAACTCCCGCAAAATTCCCATCCGCGACATTAGTTTAACACTGCGGTAAATCGTCGATAAACTAATTCCTTCCCCCCTTTTGTCCAGTAATTCCTGCAATTCTTCGGCACTGAGATGATTGCCTTTCGGTAAATTCTGGAAAACGTGCAGAATTTTCTCTCGCTGGGGAGTTAAGCGCCACCCCCGCGCATTGAGTTCCGCTTTCAGGGAGGAGGCAGTGTAGGCAGACATAAGCGATCGACTCTCAATAAAAGCTATTTAATTGACAATGATAGTCGTTTCGGCGAGCCATTGGCAACAGTTTTCAGTAGTTGAAAATTCTCCCCCCATTCAAGTATGAAAAATTACTATGAAATCCTCCAAATTCCCCGTAATGCCAGTAATAATCAGATAAAAGCCGCTTTTCGTCGTCTGGCCCGGCAATATCACCCCGATTATAATCCCAATGATCCAGAGGCAGTGACAAAATTTCGCGAAATTGAACAAGCTTATCGGGTTTTGAGCGATAAAGACAAAAGAAAAGAGTATGATCGCAGTTTATCCCCAGAAATACCCACTTTTAACCGTAGTGCCGAGGATTTTTATCAACAGGGATGGCACTACGCTCAAGAGAAAAATTATCAATTAGCGATCGCATTTTACCAGCAAGCGATCGCAATTAATCCGCAATTTTGGCAGGCCTATCTGCAGCGGGCGGAAGTTTACTACCATAATCAGCAGGATAGGCAAGTTTTAAGCGATTGTCGGCAAGTTTTGCAGTTAAAACCCGATTGTTCCCAAGCTTACTATTACCTCGGTTTATCCCGTCAACGACTCGGTTACACCCAATCCTCCCTAGAAGCTTATGGCAAAGCAATCGCCATTGACCCAAATAATCCCCAATTCTATTATCAAAGAGGATTGGCTCTAGAGGAACTCTCGGAACTGCCAGCAGCACGAAAAGATTTCCAAATAGCAGCCAAGAAATTTAAGCAACAGGGAAATTTTCGCCGCTATCATGCCATTGCTAATAAGTTAAGAGACTCTCATAAAAGTTATCGACAACAGCAATCAATTAAGTGGTCAAAAACTCTTTTTATTGTTTTTAATTTGCTGAAAATCTCTTTTTTATCTTTGCTCAAACCCAAGACTGGTTTAGCAGAGTCTTTTTTAAAGCTTAACCGTAATCAGGCTTTGGCTACGGGGGTATTTGCGGCAATAATCAGCAGTTTTTTTATCGCTTTGACTTGGCAAAACTGGACAGTTAAATCCGAGTTTTTACTGTTATTAGGCTGGGCAGTATTTCCTTTTATTATTCTGACTTTATCTAGTTGTTTGGGCAGAAAATTAAGTAATAAATATGGTAGTATCGTCGGGGATATATTTTTAGGTGGCTTAATAATTTTGCCCTTTTCCCTCGTCATTTGGCTCACTTCCTATTTATCCATAAATGGCGATATTATCGGCGCAATTATCGGTGTAACTGGCGGTTATCTAACCGGAATTCTCTACTATGGTTATCGCCATTTATCCAATATTTCTTCGCCGATATCTTTACTTTTACTCCCTTTTGTGCTAGGTTTTCTTACGGTTAATATCTGGGTAGTTTATTATTATCTCTAAATCTTCTGGGGTATTACAGTTAAATAAAATCTCGGAATTATCGATAATTAATTCCTCCACCACAGCGGCATTTAACCACTTTTGAAAAGAAGTGCCTCCCTGCTTAATATAAGTCTGCAAAGATGCTAAACAACGACGATGATAAAAAGCACAGAGAGGCTCCCAACGATTGCCGCACCGAGGAACCGAAGCCATAGCATTTTCTGGTACAGTGGCTAATAATCTTGACCATTCTTGAATAATTGAAGACCTGAGTAAAGGTAAATCACAAGGGAGTAATAAAACCCAATCGGTTGATACAAAAGTTAATCCCAAGGCAAAGGCCAATAAAGGCCCCCTAGTGGGGAGAGGTTCCTTGATTATTTGGCAGCATTGGGGAATGATCAGTTCATAACGTTCTGGCCAAGGCGTAATCACAGACACTTGTACTGCACAATCTTGGGCAATTAAACAGATATTCTCTAGAAAAGAGACACCCTGAAAAGATAACAATGCTTTATCTCGTCCCATGCGGGAACTTTGACCACCAGCCAGAATTAACGCCGTTAAAGCGGGAAAATCACTCATAATAACCAGTTTTAAAGGATAAACCACAGAGGCACAAAAAACACAAAGAAAAAGACAGAAAGAACAAGAGAGCCTACAAATCTAGGCAACTTGCTCAAACCTATGCTAGTCTCTTGACAATTAATAATGTCTCCCTAAATAAGCAATAGATGAATTCCCATTTAATCAAAGTTCCCTTTGTTGATTTAACTTGGCAAAATCAGCCCCTACAAGCAAAAATTACCAAGGCAATCCAAACAGTTATCGACCGGGGAGATTTTGTTTTAGGCCAAGCTTTAGCCGAATTTGAAACCGCCTTCGCCCAAGCTTGCGGAGTCGAGTATGCTGTGGGAGTAGCTTCTGGCACTGCTGCTCTTGCCCTGGCTTTACAAGCTTACGGCATCGGTGCCGGGGATGAAGTGCTAGTCCCCGCTAATACCTTTGTCGCCACCCTCATGGGTGTTATTCAAGCGGGAGCCAAACCGATTTTAGTTGATTGTCACCTCGAGACGGCCTTAATTGACCTTGCGGCGGCCGCCCAAAAAATTACCCCCAACACCCGCGCCATTCTCCCAGTACACCTGTACGGACAGATGGTATCACCCCAACAATTACAGGATTTTGCCCGCAGCCATAGTCTGATTATCTTTGAAGATGCGGCCCAAGCCCATTTAGCCAGTAGAGAAGGTTATCGCGCCGGCAGCATCGGTGTGGCGGCGGGGTTTAGTTTTTATCCCAGTAAAAATTTAGGCGCTTTTGGCAATGGCGGAATGTTAGTGAGCAATGATCCTGAAATTAGCCAAAAAGCCCGCAGTTTAAGAAATTATGGCGCACCAAGCAAGTATTTCCACACCGATATCGGCACTAATAGCCGTTTGGATAGCATACAAGCCGCCATTTTAAACATTAAATTACCCCATCTGGAAGGCTGGAATCAGACCCGTCAGCGAGCGGCAAGACAATATGATTGGCTGTTGGCTCCTTTAGCCGATAAGGGCATTTTACCCATAAGAGACGAAACCGAGACTGGTCATGTCTATCATCTCTACGTTATTCGCCTCCTCCCCCATTGTCCCGTTGATCGCCAACAACTACAAGAACAATTAACTGCCGTCGGTATTCAAACTGGCATTCATTATCCGATTCCTTGTCATCTACAACCGGCCTATCGCTACCTGGGTTATCAACAGGGAGACTTTCCCAATGCAGAGACTCTCTGTGAAGAAATTGTCTCTCTCCCCATGTACCCCGGCATCCGGGAGGAGCAAATTGCCATCGTGGTTGAACAGATCACTGCGATCATCGGGTAACATAAATTCAGAATTTGTCACTAAATCGCTCTGTCCTATGGGTATTAGTCCTTCCTTATCCACCGTCTCCCAGAAAAATCGGCAATCTTGGCTGATGATCGGTTTCTTGGCGGTTATCTATGGTCCGGTGATCTTTCACTGGTACGATGGTTGGCTGAATAAATCGATCAGCACCGAACACGAGTACTTTAGCCACGGCTTGATCGGCCTTCCCTACGCCGCCTATATTGTCTGGCAGAATCGCAAAAAATGGCAACGCCTCGAAGATCGCTCCTACCCCCTCGGAGCGTTTTTGTTAACCCTAGGAGCGATTTTGTATCTCCTCGGTTCCTCCCTTTGGGTTAGTATGTCTTTTCCGATTATTTTAGCGGGAATCTGTCTCTGGTTAAAAGGAAGGGAAGGTTTTAAATTACAGGGAGTTCCCCTACTTTTAACAGCCTTAGCGACTCCTAATCCTATCCCCTACCTGATCGCTCCTTATACTCTACCCCTACAGGTTTTTATTGCTGCTTGCTCTGGTTTTATTCTCCAGCAAGCGGGCCTAGATGTCTCCGTTGACGGTATTTATGTGGCGGTAGAAGGTAGGACGGTGGAAATCGCTCCCTACTGTGCGGGGCTGAAAATGTTATTTACCAGTCTCTACTTCACGCTGCTGCTACTCCATTGGACTGATACTATCGAAAACGGCCGTAAAACCCGCTTTATGCTCCTTAGTGCCTTTGGAATTAGTGTCGGAGCTAACATCATTCGTAACGCGCTTTTAGCTTGGTTTCACGGCACAGGACAGGAGGAAAACTTTACATTATTCCACGATGGCTGGGGGGGCGATTTATACTCCGTCTTGATGTTGTTACTGATCTTTTTGGTCTTCCAAATCATGCAGTATCACGAGGTAGTCAGGAAACAGTCCCTGGCTCAAGAGGAAGTTAACCAGGATGATTAGTCGAAAAATTCCGGACGAGGTAAGTTTAGTGTTAGATAAAATCAAAAAAAAGCTACCGGGTAATTATTTACTGCTGTTGTGCTTGCTGCTGATTTTGATTTTAGGGGGTATCTTACCCAATTTAATTTCTGGCCAGTGGTCTTGGCTGGATCAACCGAGAATCGGTAATATTCAGAAAATGCTGGCCCTACAAGAATCGGGAATCAAGCTCTCTGACCTGAAAACCACCGACCGGAGCCAAGGTGAAATTGGTGAGGGAAAATGGTCGGTACAAGTGGTGGAAAGTCCTGAGGGCAAGAGGATCACCGTGCTTTTAAAGCCACAGGTTTACTATAAAAGTCAACCAAGAGTAGAATGGTCCGATATCGCTTCTATTGGTCGTTGGAATCAGGGGGAAACAACCGAGCTATCAATTCCCACCCAGTCAGGAGGAAAGGCCACGGCTAGATTCTATCGGGCTTGGACACAAAGCACTTTTGCCGTGGTGCAATGGTATGCTTGGCTAGGTGGTGGTCATTACGATCCCTCGGTGTGGTATTGGCTTGACCAATGGGCGCAATTAAAAAGACAAAGAGTACCCTGGATAGCCGTTTCCTTGCTGATTCCCTTAGAACCGATGAAAGAACTGCAAACTCTCACTCCCTTTGCTCTCAATCTCGCCACGGAAGTGCAGAATTACTTAGAACAAAATGTCTTAAGTCAATTAACTTCTCTGCCTGAGACCAAAAAAGAAAAGTAGTTTTTCTGCTCCCAACTATCTGTTTAAAAAAAACTAGCTCAAGGCACTTTTCTAGTCCTTAATAGCTTCTTTGTTCCTCTCCCACTAGATAACTCTCAGAAAATAAATTGATATATCTGTATGATTCCACCAATGCTCAACAAGTTTTTGCCAGTTGGTTTATTCAGAACCGGGGCCATAGCCTTATCAGGGTTTAGTCTGACAGGGTTCTTATGGGTAATTCCCTCCGAGAGCCTCAAGGCCCAGGGTCCTTTGTCCATTCCCCAGACTCAACCCGGATCTGGGTTAGAATTTTTGCCCCCCGAACCGCCTAATCCCACCTTTCCTGAAAACACGATTCCCCCCGCTGGCTACAGTCCACCGGTTTACTCTCCCAATAATCCCCAATCCCGACAAATTCAGACCTATCGACTCGATATAGGCGATCAAATTACTGTCTCGGTTCCTGATTTTCCCGAATTTAATTCCGCAAGTCCGGTGGATCCCGATGGGAATTTTCTAGTGCCGATTTTAGGCCGCATTCCGGTACTCGGCTTGACTTTAGACGAAGTGCAAACTAAAATCCGCCTCGAATTGGGGCGAAAATACTTGCGGGAGGAACCAGAAGTCATTGCTGTTCTAACCACTGCCCGTCCCGTCCAGTTGACCATTCTGGGAGAGGTCCAGCGACCGGGGTTTTATAGTATTGCTCCTAATACTTCCCTAGTACAGGTAATTTTGGCAGCGGGTGGTGGCACTCCCAGAGCCGATCTGCGTTCGATCCTTGTCCGTCGGGTTTTAGTCGATGGTACAGTGTTAGAGGAGAAACTTGACCTTTATACTCCCTTGATTAAGGGGGAACGCTTACCAGATCTGCGTCTGCAAGGAGGTGATGCCGTGGTTGTTTCCAAGTTAGAAGTGGGCCAAGAAACGGGATATAATCGCACATTGGTGGCTAGAACCACCCTCGCCCAGCAGAATATTACCGTCAGGGTTTTAGCTCCCTCAATTCCTTCGGGAATTTCCCTGAGAAATGTTTCGATTCCTAATGGCAGTACCTTCCTCGATGTGGTGGCTAGTTTACCGGTTTCCGATCGCCTGCGGATTAATGTCAATGAAGTGTCCCTGCTACGTTTTGACAGTGCCAAAGGGGGAATTGTTAGTCAAACTTTGAGTCCGATAGCGGCAGTTAGGGGAGATATCTCCCAAAATATTCCCTTAGAAGATCAAGACGTAATTATCGTCACCCGCACCCTATTAGGGGAAATTTTCGCCGCTTTTAATATCATTACCCAACCCATTCGGGATATTTCCAGTTTTACCAATACAATTCTCGACTTTGGCAATCAATTCAATAACTTCAATAATTGAGGTGCAACTTGCTCCCTTCACTCCTTAACACAACTTCATAAGCTAGGATTTCAAGGACGAGAATAACTCTTGACCGCTAAAATGTAAAAAATCTGGGAATATATTAAAAAGCTATGGCTCTACCAATTGTTAAACGATTTCTCATCTCGCTAGATCAGAACAAATTTGTGGGAATATTCGTGTTCCTCGTCTGTTTAGGTGGTTCTGCGATCTTTGCTCTCCTCCCCGATCCGGAGAAACCCCCCACATTTTATCGGGCGGTGGGACAACTAGCCTATCGGGTACCGCCGCCAGCTTTTACCAGTACGGGAACCCAACTGCAAGAACAAGGACGGGCTATCGATCGCGATTTACTGCTATCTCCCCGGGTATTGATCAATACAGCCAAAAAATTGCAATTTAATCAAGAACAGCTCGTTAAAATTCGCGATCAAGATTTAAAAATCACCTTCCCGGGTGAAGCGGAGGGAAAAAATAATAGCGATCAACCCCAAGAGATACTTTTAGAGTTAACGGCCGACTCCCGGGCCAAGGCGGAGTTAATTCTCGAAACCTTGATGAAGGAAATGGTGGAATACAGTCGCTGGATTAATACTTCCCAGTTACGCGCCCGCATAGAAGCTCTCGGTGTCCGGCTTAACGAAGTCCAAAAAGATTTAACCAGAGCCGAAGAAAAATTTTATCGCTACATTAGTAGCCAGGGTTCAGATTTACTGGCCATTCAAGATGGGAGTTTATTCGCCGCGATCACCAGTAGTCAACAGCAACAGCGAGAAATTCGTCTAGGACTGCAAGGCATTCAAGGACAAATTGATAGTCTGAGTAAACAACTCGATTTAACCCCCGATCAGGCCTACACCTCCTCAGCCCTTAGTGCCGACCCGATTATTGCCAGTATCCGAGCGCAGATCTTGGACACAGAGGCCCAATTGGAGCGACTAGAGAAGGATTTACGTCCCGAACATCCCGCCGTAGTTAAATTACGCAAGCAACAGGAAGTTAACGAATCTCTCTTACAAAAAAGAGCCGCCGAGGTGATCGGAAAAGATGGTGTCCTGACCTCTCTTCCCAGCAATCGCATCCGTCAGCAAAGTAATCTCGATGCCGCCCGTCAACAACTAGCGGGTCAATTAGTCGCCCTGCAAACTCAGCGCGAGGGTTTGATGAAACAATTAGAATCCTTAGTGACTCAGGAACAGCAATTACGCTCCCAATACGAGAAATTCCCCGATAAACAGCTACAGCAAGCTCGTTTAACCCAAGCCGTCGCCTTTCAAAGGGGCATCTACGAGAATATTCTCAATGCGCTGGTGGATGCTCAGGCTGCAGAAGCGGAAACCGTGGGTAGTCTCACCGTCGCCCAACCGCCGGTCGCTGAACCGATCGAACAGGTGTTTAACCGCAAGAATCGTCTCTTGATTCTCTTGGCGGGTGCTGGTTTGGGAACTTTAGCCGGATTGGGTGTGATCCTGCTGTTAGCAGTGATCGATGATCGCCTGCACAGTCCCCAAGAATTGCGGGAAGCTTTGGTTAGTCAGGATATACTACTCTTGGGACAATTGCCCATTGTCCGGAATTTAGAGGGCGAGGAAATCGATCCGATTCTCGCCGATGCTAATGCCAATTATCTCCCCTACTACGAACGTTTACGCAGTACCCTGCGACTTGTTGGCGGCAGCGAAAAGGTGAAAGTGGTTGTTGTCACCAGTATTACTGGCGGAGAGGGGAAAACCGCCACTGCCTATAATCTGGCCATCGCCGCGGCTTTAGCGGGCCGACGGACTCTGTTAGTCGAAGGAGATCTGAGAAGTCCTTCTAAGTCCGAAGAAATCGGAGTCACTCCCGATCCCAATTCTTTCCGAGAACCCCTACTTTACTACGGGGCAAAAAGTAAATCGATCCGGCTGGCCCCAAATATAGAAAACCTTTCCATTTTGCCTAGTCCCGGTCCGCAAAAACAAGCGGCAGCTATCATTGAATCGAGCGAATTACAATTGATTCTCAAAGATTCTAGCGGCCGTTTCGATCTGGTGATTGTCGATACTCCTTCTCTGTCTAGCTGTAATGATGCGCTGCTCTTAGAAGAACTAGCGGACGGGATTATTCTGGTAACGCGCCCGCCCATAACTCGTTCTAGTCTCTTGAGTGAAGCAACTGACCAGTTAACAGAAGCGGAAGTGAAAATTTTAGGGGCGGTGATTAACTACGTCGATATTACACCGACTCTCAACACCGCCGAACCAGGACTGCCGCCTTTGATAGTTCCCCCAACACGAGGACAAATAGAGACAGAGGAAGTGAAGGTGGAGGTATAAATGGGGTTACTTATGACAAAATCTTCGGGCTCGATCGAATTGTGGTTCTTGCCAAGAAAAAGCAAAATGACTGATACTATCTATGGTGGGAAAAGCTAGGCGAATCGCTGCCATTTGCACTTCTAAGGAGGGACGATTGTTATAGGGTTGTCCCCATAAACCGGCTAAAGCTGGGATAACAGGAGTTTGATTTCCCCTGCTTTCTACTACTCTTTTGATCTGATTAACTACACAGGTAGTATCGTTACAATTAGCGTAGGACATGGGATGCCATTCTAGGGAAGCGGGAAAACTATCCCAAGCTTGTAAACGGGAATCAAAACCTTGATTACCCACAAGACGATTCCCATCGGGAAAAAACACTGCTCCGGCGGGAATTCCCTGACGTTCCACCAGGGCAGAAAAATAACTAATATAATCAATGACACCCTGGGCAGCATGGGCAACCGCTAGGAACCAAAGTTCTAATTTGAGGCGATCAAAACGACTTTTAACTGATTGTTTCATCTCCTCTTCTAAAGGTATTCTTCCTTGCCAGAGAGGGGCAGTTTCTTGGGGATAAAGCCGATCGGCTTCGACGATATCATCAGGGGAAATTTTGCCACGAGTCAGATAGCGATCGATTAAAAATTTGCCCTTATTATTCAATCCTCGATTAATTAAAGCTTGTCGGGATGCCGGACTAAAAATCCATAAATCTTTGACATCATCAGCAACGGAATCGACTCCTGTTCCTCTGGGATAGCGAATATAATCAAATAAAACTCCATCGGGACGACGTTGTAAAATGGCTTCTAGGAGAATTAAATAATCCTGTCGCGCTTGATTGCTGTAGGGATCGACAAAAGTTTGGGATTGATCATCGACAAAAGAGGTGCTATCTTGTCCTTTACCATTGCGTGCTAATACCTCCTGTCGATAGGGTTTTAAGCTATAAGCATAGCCAAAATTGAGGCTAAATAACCAAGCATAAACCTTTAAACCGCGTTTATGTCCCTGTTCGATTGCCTGTGCTAATAAATCGACATTTCCAGCACTGGGATTTTTAATGACGCTATCCCAAACGGTGGGATTATTGTTAGGAGGTAATAAGACTTGACCATCGGCAAAAACTTCCACATAAACTGTATTATAACCTTTGGCCACGATGCGATCAAGGATACTTTCCATCGATCCGGGACGGCTATCACAGGAGTAGAGACGTAACCAGATCGCCTGATCCTGTAACCAGTGTCGGGAACGGCAAAAGCGCAATTGTTCAGCATATTTCTGTACTAAGATGTTATATTCTTGGGGCGAGGTTTGACGGAGATTTTCTTGTTGTTGGATTTCTGATTCGGACAGTTGACAATTATCATTGACAGCGAGACTAGAGTTAATCCCTAGAGGACTAATCCAGAGGATTGTAGCGAGGAAACAAGATAGCGATCGCAGATAATTAACTTTCTTTAACATAGTTGTTCACAGCGTTTGCTATTTTTTATTGTTTTTATTTTCAGATAAATAGCCATTTTTCAGGAGAAAAGCGCTCAGAGCAGTGGGAAAGTCTGGATATTTTCCGATCACTGTATTTTCGCCATGGATATCGAGACCCCAATCGGAGTGTTTATCATAATTAGTGAGAAGAAATTGCCAAGCTTCTTCGTATTCTCCTAGTATAATTTTCTGTGCCACATAACCAGCCAAAATGCCATTAACTTCGCCTTTTTCTTTTTTAGCTAACTGAAAAGCTTTCAGCATTGCTGCTAAAGTTTTTCTTAATTCTTGGGGATATTTTCTAGTGACATCTGCTAATTTACCCTGTTGAAAAGTATAAATTTTGGAGGGAGGAAAAGAGGCAGCGTAGGAACTAAAAGCATATAAAAAAGAATTATCAACGGTAATAAATTCATAATTATTATCTCCATCTAAATCTTCAAAAGAACCACCACTACCATCTAAAAATCCCGTTTCTTCTCTAATAAATCTATCTTTTTGCCAAGTATAAATTACCAAAGATGTGCAGCAGTGAGCGCCGCCGCTATAGGTGGAGACGATAATCTCATCGATGCCATTATTATCTAAATCTCTTAATTCCACATAGCCAGATCCAAAGGCACTATACCCGCTATTTTGCTGATAAAGTTGCTCGTTATAAAAGATTTGATAAGAAACATTATTAAGATCAGAATTGTCATCAATTTTCTCGTTTAGGTCGATGGGTTGATAGCTAACTTGTACCTTAATTTTCCCCGATTTAATCACTTGATTTCTTAGGGGTTGACTGGTATCAAAATCGAGTTTAGTCACGGCTAAACTCGCGGCTGCATTGCCCAAAAATTGAGATAATAAGCAGAAAATAAAGCAAGTTTTGCTAATATCCATCGGCTAATTCCCAGAGAGAGATTAATATCAGTGTAAGTAGCTGGTTATAATTAAATTAAAAATGGATTTTAGGTTCGATCCCCCCTAGCCCCCCTTGATAAGGGGGGAAGCCGAAGGCGGGGGGATCCCCCTTAATAAGGGGGGCATCTGAAAGTTTTTAATACCCACCTACTTATCTTACTTATTTTTACCGACAATCAGCCGTTAACTTTTCGAGAAAAACTATCTATTTCAACGTTTTAACGCTCAAAACTTGGGGGGGGGTGGCATCGGGGGGATAGAGAAAATCGAGATTAACGTCGCGTCGGGCGCCGGGGGGAAGTTCTATCTGTACTAAAGCTTCTCCCTGTTGTCCTTCCCGTTGAACGAGATGGAAAAAACGTTCCTCGGTGCGTCCCAGTTCGTTACGATAGGTAACGCGCACTGCACCCCGGAAAAATACCGGTCCCTGGACGGGTTCAACAAATAGCAAGCGATCGAGATAATTATCTTCTTTAATTGGGGTTTGAATAGTCAAAGCCACCACCTGGGTTTTGCTAGTGTTGTTATATAGAGGTAAAGTCAGATAGTAGTGAACACCGTAGTTACCGTGAGCTTTAAAAGCCGTATCGGGATAACGCACTAACATGGGGGCGCTTTGAATTTGTCTGGTTCCGAAAGTAGCTGCTGTCACCGTACTTAAAGGATAGGCAAAAGCTTGACCGGGTTGAGGAATGGTGAGATTAATTCCCCCTTTGGGATCGACAATGCGGGTTGCCCATTCCGAACCGACAGAAATTCCGGCCACGCGACCATAAAAATTTCTTCTTCCAGGAGACCACTGATCAGGGGGAGTGGGGGGAAAATCGCGAGGAGCGGCTAAATCACCTCTAACTAATAGGGTACGCCATTCCTCTAGGATAGGGGGACGAAAGGTTTCTATTTCCCGATCTTCGATTTTGACTTTTTGGGGAACTTCGTAGAGGGCTAAATTAGCCATATAGATAGGGCCATCGCTGTAGAGACGCAGCAGAGTCGAGCGAGCGCTGCTTCTGGGGATAACTAGATCCAAGAGCATCCGACTTTCGCCGGGGGGAATGACGATCTGGGTGGGAAATTGGGTATCATGGCGACGACGCATGATATCGCTGGCTAAACGGGAACCGGGACCGGAAAAAACCCGGCCGTTGGGATCTTCCACCAGAGAGGGTAAATCGACAAAAGGGGCATCGGCGGAGGTGACGTAACTGACTCCTTGCAGGATGCGGATAACGAGGTTTTTGGAGGTGGGATTAGTAACGATCAGTCCCTGGTGTAGGTTGCGATTGGGATCGGTTTGACGAGCGATGTGGTGGGTGAAAACGTCAAAACGTCCTTGTAGGGGATGATTGAGATGGGCTATGGGAAAACGTTTTCCTTTACCGGGGAAAGTGGAGAGGAGAATTCCCTCTTTTTCTACCACTTCGGGACTATTGCTATTAAAAACTAGAACGTCATTTAGTTGACCGGGCAACTGACGCACTTCCTGATATTGGGTGATGAATTTCCTCTCTATCTGGGGCAGAACCGAGGCGGACTGAGCTAAAAGAATAGTGGGTAAGAAAGAAAGCATAGAGATTCCATATTTATAGGATCTAATTCAGGGTGAGTCGATGGAGAGCTGAAGTTATACGACAATATAAGCGAGTGTGTCCGGGCGATCGATAAAGAATCTTAATATATTTTTAAGGTCTGATCAAGTCCTGTCAGGGGTGATGTGAACTAGGGACGGTTTTCTGGGTGAGCAAGGGAGAATACCCCTTGCTATTGCCGATTTTAAGGGTTAAGTTGACAATGACCCGTAACTGCTCACCCTAGCTTTAAATTTCGCCGCGAATTTCTTCGACGATGCCATCTCTAAGGACGAGTTCCACATTCATTTTGGCCACTAAGTTATCGCCTTTTTCGACGCGGAAAAAGCTTTCTAGTTGTGCTTGGGCGACTTCTTGATTGAGTTCCAACAGTTGTACCTGTTGCAATTGTTGCAGATACTGGTTTTTTTGTTCGAGAAACTCACTTTTCTGTTGATTGACTTGGATTTGAATATTATCAATCTGTTGGGCAGCCGCAGGGGGTAAGGGGATCAGACTCTGACGCTGAATTTCCGCGATCGCTCTTTGGCCTTGGGTTTCTAATTGTTGAATTTGTGCATCAATTTGCACCATTTGTGCTTGTAATTGCTGTTGTGCTTCTTCTTTCCAGCGCGGAGTCACGATGACTTTAATTGTCACCGGGCGCTTCAGTAATAAACTGGTTTGTGCGTCATCCATGATTTGCTTATCCTAAAAAGGTTTTTTTGTCAAGGGTTTAGGGAATATTTGCCAGAAATATTTACTTGGCAAACATCTCGTTAATCATATCGCGATAGCGTTGCGTTACTACCGGTCGTTTAATCTTTAAAGTTTGGGTCATCATGCCGTTTTCTAGGGAAAAAGGCTCTAAAATTAACTCAAAGGTTTTAATCTGGTCATCGGTACGATAACCGGGCCGATTTCTCACCTCGCGCTTTAATTCTTGTTGGTAGAGATCTAAGACTTTTTTGCTGTAGAGATCGCTAGAAAGAATCGTGGAGCGATCGCTGTGAGGATCGGGTAAATTTAAGGATAGTTTCTGTTCTTTGACCCAATTAGCCAGTATATCAAGATTAGGCACGATCAAAGCCCCCAAAGCTTTTTGATCCTGTCCCACTAGCATGATTTGGGAGATAAAGGGACTGCGTAAACAAGCATCTTCAATCGGTTGCGGTTCGATATTTTCACCATTGCTCAAAACAATTGTATCTTTGGCCCGTCCGGTTAAGACTAAATCCCCGGCAGCGGTTAACCAACCAATATCACCGCTATCAAACCAACCATCGGGAGAAATCGCTTTTTCGGTTGCTTCGGGTTTTTTATAGTATCCCTGCATCACCTGCGGACCACGAATCAAGACTAAACCGTGTTTTTCTGTGGGTAGGACTTCTTTGCTGTGTAAATCGACAATACAGATTTCTGTCTGAAAGACGGGACGACCGGCAGACCCGCGCAGGTTATGATCGATACGACGGACGGTAGCGACGGGAGAAGTTTCTGTCAGTCCATAACCAACTAAAATCGGGATTCCCGCAATCTCATAGAAAGTATCTAGATGTCTGGCTAAGGAACCACCGCCACTAACCAAGATTTTAACTTTATTTCCCACTGCTTGGCGAATTTTGCCATAAACTAGCTTATCACCGATGGCATGGAGGGGATAGAGTAAGAGGGATTGAATTCTTGCTTTTAGTCTTTCGATCCCGGAAGCGTGAAGGTGATCAAGACTGAGATTATCGGCGATACGTTTAGCAATAACGTACTTTTCTGACTTTTCTAGAAAAAATTGCACCAATTTCTGTTTTTTAGCCGGTTGTTGACTAAATTGTTTTTGGATACCTTCGTAAAGAGATTCCCAAAGACGGGGAACTCCCACCATTAATTGCGGACTAAATTGCTTTAAATCCTGCTTAAAAGTGCGAATACTGGTATAAATCTGGGTACAACCTTGAGCTAGACTGAAATACTCACAACTGCGCTCGTAGGAATGCCATGAAGGTAGTATGCTTAAAACTCGATCGCCGGGATCCGGTTGAAAGATAGCATTTAAGTTGCGTACCTGATGCAGCAGATTACCGTGACTTAACATCACCCCTTTTGGTTGTCCCGTCGTCCCCGATGTGTAGATGAGGGTAGCCAGATCATTTTCGCCCTTGGTGATGGGTTTAAGGGTGTTCTCAGCCCCGATCGCCATTAGTTGCTTGAAATTTAAGGTCTGCACGGAAATCGCCCCAGTAGCGGGGTCTTCGTCGGTGAGCAGCACGATTAATTTTAGGGGCAATTCAGGGATTTTCGCCAGCAATTTCCCTAAAGTTTGCTTATTTTCGACAATCAGCGTCTGACTGTCACTATCAGCGAGAATATAGGCTAATTCCTCTGCATCTGCTTGAGCAGATCGTACCGCGTTGGCGGCCCCGGCTGCCATGGAACCTTGGTCGGCAATAAACCACCGGGGACTATTATCGGCAAATAAAGCGACATTTTCGGTTTCTGTGACTCCTAATGCTTGCAAAGCGGCGGCAAATTGCTGAATTTGTTGATAAAGTTCCCGATAGGTGAGAATTACTTCCGGTTTACTGTGGGGATCGTGCAGAGCGATAATATTGGGGAAACGTTGGGCAACTATTGACCAAACTTCGGGTAAAGATTGAATATTTGAATAGTCAATTAGGGTTGTCATAGCAGTAGTTATAGAGGGTTACAAGAGTAATAACATATAGATTAACCATTCGAGGCTCTTTTTGCCGGTTCCCCTAGACAGTATTTCAACAGGTATCTAATCCTGCAAAGTTAATTTCCTAGTTGAGACTCGGAGAGAGGAGACTTTTCAGTTATCGGTGAACGGTGAACAGTAATCAGGGAATGTTACTGTTACTTAATACTGCTTACTGATTACAGAAAAGGCTAACGGCTTAGATGTATAATTAATTTTGCTTAGGTACTTAATATAGTTGTAATTAGCAGAAAAAACGATGATTGCTCTATCTAAATATAATAATCTCACTCCAGAAGAATATCTTCAGTTTGAAGAAAAAAGTCCCATTAAACACGAATATATCGATGGACAAATTTACGCCATGGCAGGGACGACGGATACTCATAATATTGTTGGGGGGAATATATACACAATTGTTCGTAATCATTTGCGGGGTTCCGATTGTCGGGTTTATTTTGCCGATGTGAAAGTCAGATTAGAGAAACGCAATCACTTTTATTATCCTGATATTCTTGTCACCTGCGATGACAGAGATAGGGAAACTGCTACCTACAAAAGTTTTCCTAAATTGATTATCGAAGTTCTCTCCGATTCTACAGAAGCTTTTGACAGGGGGGATAAATTTAATGATTATCAAACTCTAGAAAGTTTAGAGGAATATGTCTTAGTGAATAGTAAA
>NZ_JAPZSS010000306.1:0-12316 GCF_027532015.1 Microcystis sp. LE19-131.1A
TCGAGATTAAGGGAACCAGAGAAGATATCAAAAAAATCGCCGCCAGCGAGCAAGTACAAAAATACTGGCAAAAATACGGTCAAGTATTAGTCAGCAATTATCGCGATTTTCTGCTCATCGGTCGCAATAGCCAAGGTCAACCGGTAGAATTAGAAGCCTATAGTTTAGCCCCGTCAGAAGCCGAGTTTTGGCTAAAAACCTCAAATCCATCCAAATTCGCCGCCGAACACGGTGATAGCCTCTTAGAATACCTAAAGAGAGTGCTTTTACAGGCGGCTCCTATCACCTCACCTGCCGATGTTGCTTGGTTTCTTGCTTCCTATGCGCGGGACGCAAAAGCACGCTTAGAACATCATTCTGATCTTCCCGCTCTGGCCAATATTCGTCAAGCTTTAGAAAATGCCCTAGGTATCAAATTTGAACGGGAACAGGGGAATAAATTTTTTCGTTCTACCCTCGTGCAAACCCTCTTTTATGGTTTATTCTCCGCTTGGGTATTATGGCACAAGGAAAACCTCAATCGCGAGGATAAAGAGGATAAGTTCAATTGGAAATCCGCAGCCCATAATCTCCATGTTCCCATGTTAGCGATCCTATTTGAGCAGATCGCCGCACCGAGTAAGTTAAAATCTTTGGGATTAGTAGAAGTTTTGAATTGGACTGGTGCAGCTTTAAATCGAGTGCGACGAGAGGAGTTTTTTCGTCAATTCGATGAGGGACAAGCGGTACAGTATTTCTATGAACCATTTTTGCAAGCTTTTGATCCTGATTTACGCAAAGAATTGGGAGTTTGGTACACTCCTCCGGAAATTGTTCGCTATATGGTAGCGCGAGTCGATCGAGTTTTGCGAGAAGAATTAAATATCGAGGACGGTTTAGCTAATCCCGATGTTTATGTTCTCGATCCTTGCTGTGGAACTGGTGCTTATTTAGTCGAGGTTTTGCGCTATATTACCGATACTTTACAGGAAAATGGGGCGGGTGCTTTAGCCATGGCTTTGGTGAAAAAAGCAGCCATAGAAAGAATTTTCGGTTTCGAGATTTTAACCGCTCCTTTTGTCGTCGCTCATCTACAATTAGGTTTATTCCTGCAAAGTTTGGGTGTACCTTTAATAGAAGATAGTGAACGGGTGGGGATTTATCTGACTAATGCTTTAACCGGTTGGCAACCCCCCGATGAGGAAAGTAAACAGAAAATTCAACAGCTACAATTGAGTTTTCCAGAGTTAAATAAGGAACGAGAAGCAGCCGATGAAGTTAAGCGCGGTAAACCGATTTTAGTTATTCTCGGTAATCCTCCCTACAATGCTTTTGCTGGAACCAGTCCCGCAGAAGAAGCGGGTTTAGTGGAAGTGTATAAACAGGGTTTAATCTCCGATTGGGGGATTAAAAAGTTTAATTTGGATGAGTTATATGTGCGCTTTTTTCGTTTAGCAGAAAGATGTATTTCAGAAAATACCGGTAAAGGGGTTGTTTGTTATATTTCTAACTATTCTTGGGTTAGTGAACCTTCTTTTGTTGTCTTGAGACAAAATCTATTAAAGAATTTCAATAAGTTCTGGATCGAAAATATGCACGGAAATCGCAAAATTTCTGAATATGCACCCGATGGTAGAACCAGTGAGACAATTTTCTCAATACCCGGATTCTCAGCAGGAATTCAACAGGGAGTGGTGATTTCTCTTTGGTTGAAAAATAGTTCTCAGCAAGGAACTAAAGTCTTATTTCGAGATGATATTGATGCAGCTAAAGCAGTTGAAAGAAGGTCACAACTTTTAGAAAGCTTAAATAATCAAGATTTTGATTCTTTGTATCAAGTCTCTAACCCAGAACAATCTAATCGTTATTCTTTCCGTCCCTCCGATGTTTCTTCTCACTATTTAGCATGGCCAAAGTTAACAGATTTATGTAAAATAATGCCTTTTAATGGACCAGTAGAAAGGAGAGGTAATTCTTTAATTGTCTATAAGACAGATCGTAATCAATTGGAATTAATCGAATTATATTTAGACCCCAATAAAACCGATCAAGAGATAGAAGCTATAGCCCCTCGTTGGATGAAGTCTTCAGGTGAGTTTAAAGCCGAAAAAAGCAGAAAAGCAAAGTTGAGAGATAATGTTAGTTATAAACCAGATAAAATAATTCCCTATCCTTTTAAGCCTTTTGATATTCGCCTAGCCTATTTAGATAGTGAAATTCAACCTCTTTTTTCACGTCCCAGTCCTGAATTATTAGCACAAAAAGAGATTATTTTAAATTCGTTTTTCATATCTCGTGATACTGCGGATAAATCTCCAGAAGGTTCTCCATTTTATTTTTCTAAGTTAGTTTGTGACTATGATTGTATATCTGGACACGCAAGACATTTTCCAATTTTACTTAAACCCGAAAGTAAGCAAAAAACACAAAAATATTCAAAGCAACTATTCAATACACAAGAATTTATCGACACCACTCTAACAGCCAATCTTTCAGAAAAATCTCGTCAATACTTAAATCAACTGGGTATTAATAATCTTGATGAAAATATCGAGAATGCCTCCTTAATTTGGCTGCACTCGTTAGCGATTGGGTACTCTCCCTTGTATCTTGGGGAAAATGCCGACGGTATTCGTCAAGACTTCCCAAGGATTCCCCTTCCTAATAGCCAAGAATTATTAATTAAATCTGCCCAACTAGGACAAGCGATCGCATCTCTTTTAGACACAGAAAACCCCGTTATAGGAGTCACCAAAAAACCGACCCCTGCACTGCAAAAAATCGCCTTGATTTCCTGCACTGATGGGGGAAATTTAAACCCAGATAAGGGGGATTTAATTATTAACGTCGGTTGGGGACATGGGGGTAAAAATGGTGTGACAATGCCGGGTAAAGGAAAAGCGATCGCCAGACAATATACAACCGCAGAAATGAGCGTAATTAGCCCAGAAATGCGAAAATTATTAGGAACGACAACCTATGATATTTATCTCAATGATCGAGCCTATTGGCAAAATATACCGGCCCGGGTTTGGGAATATACTATCGGGGGTTATCAAGTCATTAAAAAATGGCTAAGTTATCGCGAGGAAAAATTATTAGGACGGGGATTAACTATCGCAGAAGTGCAGGAAGTGAGCGAGATGACGAGAAGAATTACTGCGATTATTCTCCTAGAATCAGATCTAGATGATAACTACCAAAATATCAAAACTGCCGTGTATTCTTTTTAATTAAATGATTGAAACCTGTCATTTCCTAGAGTTAAGTAGGTAGTCGTTAAAAATTATCAGATTCCCCCCTTATCAAGGGGGGCAGGGGGGATCAAAACTAAAATCGATTGGTATTAGGTGAACTGGACTCAGAGCAGTTATCAAAAGTTGAAGATGTTTGGCTTTTTTGACTTGGGCTACTCTAGAACTATGAATTTCTGAAAATGCGATCGCTTAAGTTAAAATAGAGAGGTTCAGTTTCAGGGACGAAAAAGGTAAAATAGATTAAAAGCTTACAATCTTCTAACTCGCTGCTATGCCAGTCACTCGCCAAGCTCTTAAGCAAGACCTTGACCAACTAACTAATGATCAACTTCAGCAAGTTGCTGACTTCATTGCCTTTCTCAAGTTCCAAGATAAACGCCGCCGGATCATTCTCGATCCTAGTCAACTTGTTTCCCTTGCGACTGATTTCGCCGAGGAAGACCGTATCTTTGCCGAAGCTGGAATGGATGATTATGCAGTGATGCTTGCTCAGGAAGATCATCAATGACTGAACAGCTTAAACGTGGGGAAGTTTGGTTAGCAAACCTCAATCCTGCTCAAGGTTTTGAGCAGGCAGGTATTCGTCCTATCATTATTTTTCAAAATGATATTGTTTCTCAATTTTCCACAACAACCATTGCTATTCCCCTAACGACAAACCAACGCCGTGCTTCATTACCAATCTGTATGTTGATTAGACAGGGAGATGGCGGGTTATCGCAGGATTCAGTCGCACTTTGTTTTCAAATTAGAGTGTTAGATAAGACCCGTTTAATTCAGCGGTTAGGACTACTTAGGACTGAAACAATAGCTCAACTAGAAGATGTTGTGTTGATAACATTAGGATACCAACTATAAGGATAGTACGATCACCGCTCTTGTCGGGTGCAAAAACCCGCAGGTAACGCATCAATAATATCTTTGAGGCTCATCCCAATAATTTTCTCTAGCTTGGGGAATTTCTATGAAGAGCCGGTAGGCGTTAGGCTGTATTTGTTTTGACATCAACGCCCCGTATTTTTCTCGGTAAAACCCCACACCCCACACCCCACACCCCACACCCCACGAAAAACTTTTTGGGCAAACCCTAATTATTGCCCCCCCAATAGCCATCATTGCTCCTTGCGAGCGGCGAATCATTAATAATTTCTTTAGTAAACGGCAAAACCGATAAAAATTTTCTATCAAAAAACTGGCAAAAATTGGCAGGACTAAAAATGCTGATCAGCTTGGAACATCTGAGATAGAGCATCGTCAATCTGGACATTCAAAATGTCACCAACTTGCCGTGATCCCGGTGCTAATGGTCAGAGATAGACTTGCATAATTTCAAAATCTAAGTTAATCTCACCTAAAAGTCACCTTTAGGTATTTTGACTAAAAAGTAAAGTTGCTTAACTTCTACTCTAGCCTCAAGGCTAATGCTGAAAGCTAGACCCATCGGCTTAATCCACTGGCTCTAGCTAACTCTTTACACCACAGGAGGTCTGTTTGAAAGAGACTTTTATCCACAACCCCATGACATCTGCTACCCCAGAACAGAATTGCACCGCTGAGTCTAACCGAGTCCGTTACTCAGTTGCTCTACTGGGATTAGCACTCTCTCTGGGAGTACCTAGCATTCTCAACTCCACCTCAGAATCAGCCCAGGCCGCCAATTCTGTACCCTTAGAATGGGAAGTGATTGACCTGGCCCAAAAAGCCAAAGCTGCGGGTAAAGAACTAAAAGAACCGCAAATAATCCAATCCCAAGCACTCGCCACCGTCAAATTCATCGCCACATCAGTGGTTGAGCATCAGGTGAAACCGGGAGAATCCCTGTGGAGTTTAGCCGACAGCTATCAAACCACCCCCACAGCGATCGCTGCCCGCAATAATCTCTCCCCCCAATCCGATTTGATTATCGGACAAACCTTAAAAATTCCCACTCCTGAGCAGTTGCCCCCGGCAGCCCCGGCAGCAACTCCTGAGCAGTTGGATAGTTCCTCTGCTAGTCTCCGTCAAACCCGTCAACGTCTCCAAGAAAGTTTGGCCGCCCTGCGAACCGAGGAAAACCCCCATCAGTCCAATTCCGGGGAAACGGTAATCGTCACCGAAACTACCGCTCTCGTTCCCGATAATTCGCCAACTAGCGTCGAGATTCCCGTTATTGCTCCCGAAGAATTCCCCCGACCAACCAGTCAGGTGATCCCGATTCCCGTTCCCACCCCTGAAAGCGATCGCCCGATAGCCACAATTCCCCTTAATCCTCCCTTAACCAGCAGACCGGAAATTCCTAGCGTTGCCCTACGAAATCCGGCTCCTGTGACTGAAATTCCCGCCGTTCCCAATCCTCGGGTCATAGTTCCCCCAGAAAACCAAGTTTATCGGGTTCGGCCAGGAGATACCTTAAACACGATCGCTCGCGCTCTCGGCATCACCCCCGCCGAATTAGCTAGGGAAAACGGCATTGACAACCCCAACCGGATTAAAGTTAATCAAACCCTAGTGGTTCCCGATCGCTCTGCCAACGCTAGAGTTAATCAAAATCTTACCCCTTTGGACGGCGATCGCCCTAGGTTGTCCTTTAACCCCAGCAATCGACAAAATCCGCCCGCGGAAACTGCCACCACGGGGACGGAAGAATTCCCCGAAAATATCACCGGCAGCTATCGGGAAAGATTGCGCCAAGAGGTGGCTAATCTGCGGGAAACTAACCTTTCGGAAACCCAGAAAAGTATCGCTATTCCCGTCGATAATCCCGCAGAAACCCTCGATGAGCCGCAAATAACCCCTAATCCCCAATGGACTGCCATTCGTTCGCGTTCTAACCAAAGCACCCCCCCACAGATTATCGGTTCGGCTCCTACCAATGTGGAAGAATATAATGACCGCCTCCGAATTCCCGTCGGCGAAACCGTAGAACCTTCCCTTCCTCCCCTCACTAATCCCGATGAGCATTTACCTAACCCCGCCCCGATTTTTACCGGCTTTATTTGGCCCACTAGAGGTGTGTTAACCTCTGGTTTCGGTTGGCGCTGGGGCAGACCTCATCGCGGCATCGATATCGCCGGCCCAGTGGGGACCCCGATTGTGGCGGCGGCAGCCGGTGAAGTAATCTCCTCCGGCTGGAATTCTGGCGGTTATGGCAATCTGGTGAAACTTCGTCACCCCGATGGTAGCACCACTCTCTATGCCCATAACAGCCGTCTGCTGGTGCGTCGCGGCCAAACTGTTCAGCAAGGCGAGCCGATCGCCCAGATGGGCAGCAGTGGCTTTAGCACCGGCCCCCACCTACATTTCGAGGTTCACCCCTCCGGCCGGGGAGCAGTTAATCCTATGGCTTTCCTGCCAGGCAGACGTTAAAGATGCCCCCAAAGGGAAGAAAAAATCTTCCCTTTTTTGCTCTTGTGCAATTGGGTGATTATGTGTTATGATTGATAACTGTGTAAACAACGGCTTAGTAGCTCAGTTGGTCAGAGCAGGGGACTCATAAGCCCAAGGTCGGCAGTTCAAATCTGCCCTGAGCCATTTTAGGAAAACCTAAGTGTAGAATTTTAGAAATACAGAATCTTGCTTGAAGATTATCTCGTTCCCCAGTTCTACCTGATCACTGCCCCCCACCAAAGCCTTTTTTTTGATTTCTGGAAATTCGCACCCATAAGTATGGGAAAGGGCTTGACTTAGGCGGCGGTTTGCGTTATGCTTTTTTTATAATGGGAATCTGTGCCAACTTAGATGATTGTCAATACTTCCATTATGAATAAAATCTTTTAGAAATATTATCTCAAAATCTCCCCAGAAAAGCAAGCAAAATTTTGCCAATAATTGTTAAGTTTTGTTAAAAAGAAATGGAGAGATCAGCCTTTATTTTTTCCCTTGCAGTAAGCCAAAACGAATTAAACCCGACTCGTAACCGCGCCGCATTAACCCTAAAGATAAAGCCCCTTGGATAGTAGTGTAACCGCTGGCTAACAAACCTGCGATCGCATCTGGGGTTAGGGCCGAATCAATCACCACATCCCAAAAAGCGGCCACCGATAGAGACCAATCATCGGTTTTTAGGTCTTGAAAGCCAATGTCACGGGCAATATCGGCGTATTCTGGCAAAGAAATCACATAGGGCAGACAATAAACCTGATAAATCTCGTTTAATAGTTTAATCTCTCCTTCCGTTAAATTACCAGCCAGGGAAGTGGTGGAACGATGACACCAAGTAGCCATCAAAAAAGTCCCCCCAGGCTGCAAAACCCGATAACATTCCCGCAGAAATTGCCTTTTATCGGGCATATGTTCGCCACTTTCCAAAGACCAGACCAGATCAAAATTATTCTCAGGAAAGGGGGTTTTTAGGGCATCAGCCACGCAAAAACTCACTTGTTTTTCTAAATTGAACTCTTGCGCTCTTTGGCTGGCTCTAGCGGCTTGTACCGGGGATAAGGTAATCCCCACTCCTTGGCTGTGAAATTTTTCGGCCAGATAAAGACTACTGCCACCAATACCACAACCGACATCGAGAATCTGATTAGCGCCGGTGACACCACCCCAAGTTAATAATTCTTCTATTAAATCAATTTGTGCCTGACGGCGATCGAGTTTAATCTTGCCGCCGCGACCGTAGTAACCATGGTGCATATGTTCTCCCCAAATCCTTTCCCATAGTCCACTAGAGGAGTCATAAAAATCGGCTATTCGTTGATAAAGTTCCATGGTGATTTCCTAAGTGAGTGGGTGGTGTCTTTTTCTCCAAGTTGTTGATTCATATAGTCCACAATACCTAGCTCATCAATGATAGCGGCGATGATGCCTAAATGGTCGGGATTTTTAACGGTTAGTTGAGTCATTGTCAGGTGAGTGACTGGTTGATTTGATTGTAGCTATTCCGTCGCTATTTCTGAGTTTATTTTTTACCTCCTCTTAACCAGTACGGAATATGGGTTACAAAGGTGAGATGCTCTCCTCTAAGGCGCTCTAAGGCTGACTCACTGACATTTTAAAAGGGTTGTTTGGCATTTTTTCGCCGCGTCTTACTTTTAGCGGCTCTCCCAGGTTTGGTGGGTAAAATGTATTCTAAGATACATTCTTCCTAGCGAGGGGGTGGAACGAACCACAAAGACACAAAGGACACAAAGATCGATCGATCATATTGATTGTAAGTTAAACTTATCACACAGAACCTAGAAGAGCCTGAAAACTCACATCTGATAACAAGGGACGAATCTAAAACCTAATTGGTTAAGTTAAAAGCTTTGATGTGCTTAGTTTCTATCTTCCTAGAATCCCGGAAAACTCCTGTTATTTTAGCTTGTTGTCAGGAATTTAGTTAAACAAGGTTTTTGGCAATATGCTAATCTGGCTAACAAGCTTTTGGGCGTGATATGGGGAAAACTTCTTGTGATCACGCCTAAATAGAGTATTATGCAGAAAGTTGACCCATAATATGTAGTTAGGCCAAAAAATATTCGCCCCTTAAGATTGATGCAAGACCTGTAGGGGCTGTGGTTGCATAAGATCGAAGTTTGGTTTTTAGTGCTTTTTTAGAGGGAAAAACTAGATGGAATGGCTAGTGCTATGGGGAGCAAAACAGTTAGCAGGATTCGCCTTTGGGGCAGTGCTTGAAAACCTGGGAACGGTCTTGGGGGATCTGACAAAAGGAGCGGGAGAAGACTTTGTCAAAGATTTTTTCAAGGATTCTCTCAAGTCTGGTATTAGGCGATTCCAGAAGGATGCACTTGCTGTAGTAATGGGAAAAGCGATCGCTCAGTTTCTCTACCTAGTGCAACAAGAATTAGAAGCATCCGGTATGAGAAAAGCAGACCTGCAAAAGTACAATCCTGCTTTGCAAAAATTTATTCGCCATAAAGCGGTCAAATCCTGGTTGTCAAAAGCATTTGAGCCGGGATGTCAAGCACTGGATGGCAAGAGCTTGAGAGCAGTCTGGTCTGAGATGCAATTGCCAAATCTTCCCGAAGAGTTTAGCTGGGGGAAAATTGGACGGGTTTATTTAAACCGCGTTGAGGACATGATTGGTGAGTCTCAGGAGTTAAAGGAGTTATTTGCCACTAAGCAACTGGTTGACATAAATCAGACGACGCAGCAGTTAGCTGGTGTGGTGCCAGATTTCGATCTGGAGCGCTATTGCGAAAGTCTGCGCGAAACCTATGATCGATTGAAACTGAATGCCGTTGATATCACCTATAGCCAATACAAAGTCAGATTATGGAGTATTTTTGTACCACAGAATGTGCGGGAAGCATTACCGCCATCAAGGTATGAATTCCCCAAAAGATTACAGCAAAAGCCTGAGAATGTTTCCCCTGACGAATGGGAGCAGTACAGGCAATTATTTCTGGAAAAACCTGTGCATCCAGTGCTGGAGATTTTGCGCGATCCCGATTGTCCCTACGCGGTGATTCTGGGTGATCCGGGAGCAGGAAAATCCTCGTTGTTGCAGTATCTGGCCTTGGATTGGGCAGAAAACCCGACGGCTCAAATTCCATTACTGATTGAGTTACGTCAGTATGTGACGGATGAAAATAAGCCCAAGGATTTTCTGGAGTTTTTTCATCAGGGTAAGCGCAAAATTTGCGAGTTGAATCAATTGCAGTTACATGAGCAGTTGGAATTGGGCAATGCGCTGGTGATGTTTGACGGTCTGGATGAGATTTTCGATGCTCATATTCGCGATGGGGTAATTACAGAGATTATTGCCTTTACCAACAAATATAAGCGTGCGCGTGTGATTGTCACCTCGCGGATTATTGGCTACAACTCAGGAAGGCTGGAAAATGCGGACTTTCGACATTTCACCCTAGAAGATTTGAATGATTCGCAGATTCGGGATTTTGTGCAGAAATGGCATCGGTTAGCCTTGGTGGATGAGACTGACCACGAGCGCTCAGAGATCCGCAAACGACTACAAACAGCGATTAAAGACTCGACCGCCATTCGAGAACTGGCAGGAAACCCCTTATTGTTGACGATGATGGCGATTCTCAACCGCAAGCAAGAGCTACCCCGCAAGCGAGCAGACCTGTATGAGGAATCCTCCAAGGTATTGCTGCACCACTGGGACATTGACTACAAGAAAATGCAGTTGACTCTAGATGATGTCGATTTGCGGGCTAAACAAGCTATGCTGCGCCGCGTTGCCTTTTATATGCAGTCTAGCCAAGAGGGTTTAAAAGGAAATCTTATCCATCGCGATGCACTGGAGGCAGAATTGACTGCTTATCTGAGGTCGCGGGAGATACCCAATCCGTTGAAGGTTGCGGGAAAACTGATCGACCAATTACGTCAACGAGATTTTATTATTTGTCATGTTGGCAATGACTATTTCGGTTTTGTTCATCGCACCTTTCTGGAATATTTTTGTGCAACTGAATTTGCTGATCGCTTTAGTAAGCGAGGAACTGAAGGGGGATTAACCCTGGAACAACTACAAAGAGAAGTATTTGAGAGCCACTGGCAGGACAAATCCTGGCACGAGGTATTGCGATTGATTATTGGCAATGAAAAAATTGACGCGGAGTTTGCTGGAGCGATCGTTTCCTATTTGATTGATATTCAAGCCGATAACGACAGTGTTTCCCTTCTCCTGTTCGCAGCCGATTGCTACGCCGAGATCAGTGGCAAAACCAAGATTCCCTCTGTTTCCGAACAACTGCTGCACAAGCTCAAAACAGCAGTCGAAGAGAATAAAGAGCCTCAACCAATCACCCAAAAAATGATCACGCTCTGGAAGGACAGTGCCGAGGTGAAAGCTTGGCTGGAAGAACGGGCACTGAATCATAAAAACAGCAGCGTTAGAAGGGCAATTGCTCAGGGTATTGCAGCGGTTGAACTTTCTGATCCTACCAGTTTAGATTTAGTTGAGAATTTGGGCGATCTCTACTACCAGCAAAATCGCTACGAAGAGGCGATCGCAATCTATCTCAAGCTGGATATTAGCACTACCTTGTTTTCTGAATTTAATTTATTGAATGCTTACACAGAACTCAAGCGATATGATGAGGCGATCGCCTATGGACAGCAGTGGATTGAGAAAGAACCGAAGAGTTATTGGGCATACAATGCCCTGGGGGATGCCTATCAAAAAGCGGGGCGCTACGATGAAGCCATTGCTGCCTGTAACCGTGCGATCAAGCTTGCAGGAAACTCGTCGTGGGTGGCGATCTCTCACCTGCAAAGATTGGGCTGGACCTATCACGATATGGGGCAATACGAATCAGCCATTGCGACCTACGAACGGGCGATCGCCCTTGATTCTAAATCCCAATTCAACAGTATCACCCATAGTGATTTAGGCATGGTACACCACGATCTTGGGCGTTATGAAGAGGCAATTGCAGCTTTTCAACGAGCGATGGTGATCGATGCTACCAATGAAACTCCGCATAACAATCTAGGATGCCTGTATCGTCAATTAGAGCAGTGGGAGAATGCGATCACATCCTTTCAGATGGCGATCGAACTTAATCCGAGATATGCAAATGCATACAGGGATCTTGGTATTCTCTTCCTATTACAAGGAGATCTCGATCGTGCCGAGCCAAACTTCACTACTGCCCTCCAAATCAACCCCTACTACGGCAACGGAATTTTAAGTATGGGGTTACTCCAGGCACTGCGCGGAGATTTGACTGCCGCCAGAGCCACCTGGGAGCAAGGTTTGCAGCTTTACGGAGAATATGCTCAATTGTACCGGCTCTATCGTACTCTTTATACGGTTGCTCTCGGTCAAGCAGAACC
Source organism: Microcystis sp. LE19-131.1A (assembly GCF_027532015.1). Classification (NCBI taxonomy): domain Bacteria; kingdom Bacillati; phylum Cyanobacteriota; class Cyanophyceae; order Chroococcales; family Microcystaceae; genus Microcystis; species Microcystis sp. LE19-131.1A. Next base: position 11,967 of record NZ_JAPZSS010000306.1, read on the forward strand.
AGGCATTGCCAATCTTCGGCGCATCCTCAAACAAGAAAAACCGCCCAGTGGCTTGTTGCGCCCAGTCCTTGAAATTGCGCGACTTTTGCAGCGCTGTCCAGAACCAATTGATCGTATTTCACAAGTGGTTGTTATGCTGGAATCGGGCATCCAACCCCGGTCTTCAATCTGAAACCCAAGGAGGAGAACTGAAGATGTCTAGCGTTGCCATCGATCTGCCGACAGAAAAAATTGCTGATTTCTGCCAACGCTGGCAAGTGATGGAATTTGCCCTTTTCGGCTCTGTCCTGCGCGATGACTTTCGCCCCGACAGCGATATTGATATTATGGTGCAGTTTCACCCAGAGGCA
>NZ_JAPZSS010000232.1:0-8291 GCF_027532015.1 Microcystis sp. LE19-131.1A
ACAAAAAAGAGGCAGATTAAAGCCCCTAATGAATAAATTAGCATTATTTTTAGCTTTTCTGACAAGCTAAGTCTTTTTTTTATGCGTTCTAATTATCAGACTAGACTTTACAGTCTGATTTTTTAGTCTAAACTCCAGTTAATCGTGCAACCAACAATAAAGAATGTTTATTCTTGGTTGCTATCTGGAATAGTTTTGTGCTAGATTATTCCCTTCGTCATCGGGTATCTGCTAATATAAATTTTTTCTACATCTATCAGCTACCTATCCCCCGACTAAAAGAGGGAGATAAATACTTTCAGGAGATAGTAGAAAATGCAGCAAAATTGATTTGTACTACAGAAGAATTTGATCAATTAGCGAAAGAAGTGGGGATAGGTTCCCATAAAAATGGAGTAACAGAAGAAGCAGAAAGAATGGCAATTAGAGCGAAATTAGATGCAATAATTGCCCACTTGTATGAATTAACACTAACAGAATTTCAACATATATTAACTACCTTTCCCCTCGTCCCCGAAAGCGTCAAAACTGCCACCCTCAAAGCTTATCAAAACCTGTAGGGGAATTATGAATTATGAATTGGGAAGTGGGGAAATTGAACTAAAACCCCATAAACCCCAAAACCTGTCCCTTGACTGGAAAATAGAAGCTAAAATAACGCCAATTCTTCAATCAGAATAAATCCCTTGAGTAGAGGCTACATATCAGGAGAGTCACTCCACTTGCAAGAGTGACTCTTAAATTATTACAGATGTATCAGCAGCCGCGTGTAAGCATCCCACCGAAAAACTAATGCGCGGGGGGTTTGGGGGCGGCGCCACGCCCCCAACGGGGGGTTTGGGGGGTAGAACCCCCCAAAAACTTGGATTGAGCAATAAAATCGCAAGTAATACTCAATCCCTTGAGTAGAGGCTACATATCAAGAAAGGCACTCCTACCCCCAACGGGTAGGGTTGATTCATGAATCAACCCTACATTACTGAACGAGTACGGAGGGAGTCGAACCCCCGACACCCAGGACCGGAACCTGGTGCTCTATCCTCTGAGCTACGTACCCACGATAAAATACCATTACATTATACCACTAGCCGGCGCAGTAGAGCAGAAATTTCCCATGACTAGCGATCGCTCTTTAAAATTACTTATCAGTAACGATGACGGTATTTCCGCGCTAGGAGTCCGCACCCTTGCCAACACCCTCGCTGCCGCCGGTCATCAAGTCACCGTAGTTTGTCCCGACGGCGAGCGCTCTGCCACCGGTCATGGCCTAACCTTACACCATCCCATCCGGGCCGAACAGGTGGAAGGAATTTTTCATCCCGAGGTGATTGCCTGGTCCTGCTCGGGAACCCCCGCCGATTCGGTAAAATTTGCCCTTAGTGCCGTCCTCAAAGAGCCTCCCGATTTAGTTTTAGCCGGCATTAACCACGGGTCTAATCTCGGTACTGATATCCTCTATTCTGGCACGGTTTCCGCGGCCATGGAGGGATTAATCGAAGGTATTCCCAGTATTGCTGTTAGTCTGGCCAGTTTTAAAGCTTGTGATTTCCAACCAGCTGCAGATTTTGCCCTCACTTTAGTCAGAAAAGTTACCCTTAACCCTTTTCCTGTTCCCACTTTACTCAATGTCAACGTCCCTCCGGTTAGTAGTGCCGAAATCAAGGGAGTGAAAATCACTAGGCAGGGATTGCGACGCTACGAGGAAACCTTCGAGAAAAGACTGGACCCCAGGGGTAAAAGTTATTACTGGTTAATTGGGGAAGTGGTGGAGGATATCGAACAACCGGACTACAGCCATTTACCCCCGCAAGTGCCTACGGATGTGCGCGCTATTGGCGAGAATTTTATCACCATCACGCCCCTACAATACAATTTAACTGATGTACAGGGTTTTCAACATTTGCACCGGAATTCTTGGCTTGATTGAGGAGCATCTCATGATATTCTGATTCAATCATTAGCGTTTGAGAGCCTATGTCCCCTCAATTTAATTTTCAAGAAAACGAACTCGAAGAAGCGGATGTCATAACCCTTTGGGATGAGCAAGGTCGATCGCTAGACTGTTATATTGAGAATGCCTATGAAACCGATGACCTTACCTATATGCTTCTTGTCCCCGTGGATACCCCGGTGATGATTCTAGCTTGGGATGAGGAATCGGAGGAAGAAGAATCTGATGCCTTCTTAATCGAAGATAGTGAGGAAATTGAGCGGATTTTCGCCGATGCTAAGGCAGTTTTAGCCGAATTAGACCTATTGCTCAAACCCACTGCTCACACCTTAACCGTTAGTGGTGAATTACCTCCCCTAGAAGAAGATAATGTTCTCAGTTTAGAAATCGATAGCGATGAACCTTCCTCGTCATCAGAGCCGGAAGAATTGCAATTTCTCGCCAGTTTCTTTTCCGAAGACCAAAAATACTCGATTTACAGTCCCCTTGCTCCTTTGTTATTCTTAGCTGTCGGTGATGGGGAAGGGAAAGTTGAATTAGTTTCCCCCGATGATGACGGTATGGGACCGATTCTAGAGGAACTTTTGTTTGATGAACTCGATTAATTACTTGATTTTACCAAATCCGCCGGGCAAAACTTTTGATAAATCTAGTCACAGTATATCTTTCGGGATTTCATCATCATTGCGATTAACACGGATTTGGTATTTTTTCTTTAAATTACGGCGTTTATCATAAAGATGAAGTATAACCTAACTTGGTATTAACGACCGGCTCCTGTCTTCCCAAAATAAAAACCTCATACCTCACTATTAAGATAAATGCTATATCACCACAACTAGGGGAGAGCTTTAAAGATTAGCTATTTTTCTGGTGATAGTGAGGATGAAAGGTTTCCAAGCAAGACTGATTAAATAACCCAATCCTGCCACTAAAATAATTGTCGCCCCCGAGGTGAGATTTAAACTATAGGATAACCATAAACCAACCAAAGTAAAGACAATTCCTAAGATAATCGCTAGGACCATCATTCCCTTCATATTTTTAACAAATTGTCCACTGATAGCCGCAGGAATAGTTAACAAAGCAATTACCATAATTAATCCTACCACCTGCATTACTGCCACAATAGTTAAAGCGGTTATTCCCATTAAACCTAAATAAATTACCTCCACGGGAATATTACGAATAATCGCAAAGGTTTCATCAAAAGATATGGCTAACAACTCCTTATAAAAGATACTAACTAAGGCTATAATTAATATATCTATGCCCGCCATTATCCATAAATCATCCCTCGGTACAGTTAAAATACTACCAAAAAGATAACTCATCAAATCAGCTTTATAACCGGGGGTTAAATCAATAAAAATTACCCCAATCGCCATACCAATCGCCCACATCACCCCGATTAAAGTATCAGCTCTCTCCCGGATGCGACGCTGTAAAAACCCCATGCCTAAAGCCGAAAAAAAGGTAAAAAATATCGCCCCCACCAGGGGATTAATCCCAAAAAAATAACCGATTCCTATCCCTCCATAGGCAGCGTGAGCGATTCCTCCACTGATAAAAACCACGCGATTAACTACTACCAAAGTACCCACAATCCCACAGGCAATACTAACTAATATTCCTGCGGCAATCGCATGGCGCATAAAATCAAATTGTAAAGCCTCTAGCATAGGGTGTGGGGTGTGGGGTGTGGGGAGCTTTTTCAGTAAACAGTAAACTAAAAACTCACATCTGATAACTGATAACTGATAACTGATTATTGATAACTTTCAATTACTTGACGAAAATCGCTTTTTTGTTTGACTCCGCGCATTTCCTTGACTAATTCCCGGTCCTTAAAGAATTGTACCGTGGGAGTCCCAGTTACTTGACCCATTTTGGCAATTTCCGGGTCAGCTTCGATGTCAATTTCCACAAAATAAATTTTGCCATCGTACTCATCGACCACTTTATCTAAAATCGGTTTCAGGGTTTTACAGGGGCCACAGGTGGGAGAAACATATTTTACCATTAACAAGCGATCGCCGTCGTGGAATAATTTCCGCAAAGCATAACCCCCAACGTGACGGGTTTTGTTAATATCAAAAGTTTCCTCCGTATCGGCCGGGGTTTCGCTAACGGTTTTCGTCTCGTAATGTTCAGAAGTGGCTGATTGACGGTATTCTTGGATTAAATTATGCTCCGATAACCATCTTTCTGCCAATAACGCCGCCATACACCCCGTACCTGCGGCGGTGATGGCCTGACGGTATTCGTGGTCCTGTACGTCTCCTGCGGCAAAAACCCCCTCGACGCTGGTAGCAACAGTCCCCGGTTTGACTTTCACATAACCCACCTCGTCTAATTCTAGTTGTCCTTGGAATAGGGAAGTATTGGGAGTGTGACCGACGGCATAAAATAACCCTCTAACGGCTAATTCACTGATTTCTCCCGTTTGCGAGTTTTTAATGCGTAATCCTGCCATTTTACTGTCTGTACCGAATACATCCAGTGCTTGGGTGTGAAAATGAACGGTAACTTTCGGATTATTTAACACCCGGTCCTGCATTGCTTTCGAGGCACGCATCGCTTCCCCGCGAATTAATAAATGGACGTGAGAGCCGTATTTAGTTAAATATACGGCTTCTTCTGCCGCCGAGTCACCGCCACCAATGACGGCCAGGTTTTCCTCTCTAAATATCGGTGTAGCACCGTCACAGATAGCACAAGCGGAAATGCCGTTACTCCAGAATTGGGCCTCGCTGGGTAATCCTAAGCGTTTGGCAGTGGCTCCCGTGGCGATAATAATACTATTAGCCTTCACTTCCCGGTCCGTGGAACGAATGGTAAAAGGACGCTGACTTAAATCCACCGAGATAACATCTTCGGTATAGCATTGGGTCCCCCATCTTTCGGCCTGTTCCTTCATTCTTTCCATCAGCTTCGGACCGGTGATTCCTTCGGGAAAACCGGGGAAATTTTCTACTTCTGTGGTGGTCATCAGTTGTCCCCCCGGAATGCCTCCCGCTTGGAAACCCTCAAACATCAAGGGTTTTAAGTTCGCACGCGCCGCATAAATTGCCGCCGTATATCCCGCGGGTCCCGAACCAATAACGACTAAATTCTCGACAGTCATAACCGTAAATGCAACTCATAACGACTACGCTTTTTATTATAACAGAATCAGTTACTGGTTATTAGTGTAATACGGTTCTTCGGTTTGTGTTATGCAATGGACGGGGGTTATAAGGGATGAAACCCTTATATAGAAAAACATTGTTTCGATTTTTGCCAATTGTTTTTGCTCTAGAACGAACTAATCAATTAAATCTCTTGCCAGATAAGGATTTAGTCGATTTATGCCCCCCTATCGAACCATACCAAGTCCCGAAGAGCCGCGTATTTTAGGTTGCTCATGGGTACGGAGAATGGGTTTTGGTGTTAGGGCAAGAGGGAATAATGACTGTTTTGGCCAGTTTAAGAAAACTTAAGGACTTCTTTATGGTTATTAAGTGTTTCTGAGCGGTACTATAAGAAGTGTACTCTGTTGTATTTAGTTAGCGCATATAGACAAGATTCTATCCCTACAAAAGTTGCTTCTGACAAGTTTTGTAAGTGAGGTGATTTATGAGGTTCTCCAAAGTAAGTGGATTAGCTCTATTGAGTGTGTTTCTCGTTGGTCTAGTTCCTTCACAAATACCAGTAATGGCTCAAGCGAGTATGTATTGTGTCGGCAATCAAAAAGTCATACAAGGAGTTAGTCCTGCCCTTGACGGTATGCCCTGTCTTCGAGGTACACCACCCCGTTCAACTCCTCAGCAGAATTATCCTTCAACACGACAAGGACAAACAGTTCCTACTGGTCGTCGCGCGGCCTGTTTGAGACAAGCACAGGAATTGATTGACTCAAGCATCAAACGTGGCGGTGCTGGTGTGGCTGGAATATCAATGTTGGCAAGCTGTCAAAATCTGCCTGATTGAGAATAAAAAAGCTCTTGTTATTCAAAATTTTCGGTATTCACTAAAGGATGACAATTGCTCCAGAACATCATTTATTTAGATACCTCTCTTTTGTCAAACTAGATTAAAATTTTGATTGCTCGTTGGCTGAATAGCTTTCATCTCGTCAAAATATCCTTGAGTGACATGAGAGGGGTATTTGTCGGAATAAAATTTAAATTCTCCAGAGAAAGATACAATGCAAGAAAAAATCTCCAAAAAGCAACCCATCAAAAGACTCCTTTTTATGATTGGTGTATTGTTTTTTGTGTTGCAGCCTTTTGGATTTTTAAATGCTTTAGCAGAAATAAATTGTTCGTCCGAGTCTTTATTAAAGATAAAGAAAGCTGATTTGGAGCGTTGTAAATCCATAGAAGAAATTCGTAAGTTAAAATCAGAAAATGATAGATCACTTATTGTAACTTTCACGCCATTGTTTGTTCAATGTGGGACGATCTTAATCGCGCTTTTTAGTTTGATATCAAATTATCAAAAAGAGAAGAAAGCCCAACGAGACAAGGACACTAAAGACAAAGAACGTCAACTAGACGAGCAGTACAATAGTATTGTGGTGGGACTTGGTGAAGAGTCACTATCGCTGCAAGCTAGTAACGCAAGTGCATTGTTGAATTTTTTGCAACCCAATCATTTAAGATTCTTAGATGATATTTTGACAATAGTATCTGTCAATTTAAAGAAAAGTGTCTGTCGTGAGCCAGCTATTCAAGAATCTTTAACTCGTGTCTTGGAAAAAGCAATCCGCATCAAATTGAATGAAATCAAAAGTGTGAACAGCAACAAACCCTGCTTAAAACATCTAAAGCTTAATCTAAATCTTTCTCGAACTGCTTTGTTTCGTCTTAATTTTCAAAACCTTGATTTTAGTGGTGTTAATGTAGATATTGCCTTTGCCAAAATGAGATATGCCAATTTAAACAATAGTAAAATCCCCAAACTACGTGGAATGAAAGCTTGCCTTTACAAGGCAGAAATCTCAAGGTGTGATCTGACAGAAGCTAGACTCAATAAAGCTCGCTGCCGAGAAGCTAAGTTTCACAACAGTATTCTTGTTTCAGCAACGTTTAAAGAAGCGGATCTGCGCGGGGCAGAATTTCACCAAGCCCGCCTACAATCGGCTCACTTTGAGGGGGCAAGACTTCAAGGAGCAAACTTCACTGCCGCCAATCTCACAGATGCTTACTTTAAAGGAGCAAAGTTAGACGACTACTCAAAAAAGACTATCCTTAAATCATACAAAGAAAGCTGGAAACGTGCCAATTTTGACGACGACATTAAAACAGAACTATATTCCTTGGAGAAAAGCTTGAACTTTTCTGAAACCAATATACACAACTCATAAAATATTATGAGGGGGCCGTAGGACACAATGCCGTCACGCAAAACTCAAGAGTAACCTCTAAAATTTAGATACAGCCGACCCAATACAGACACCCCACAAGGAGGGATGCCGCAGAACCTTGCTGTCACGCATAATCAAGAGTAACCTCTAAATTAAAATGCAGAAGACCCCATACGGACACCCCTCATCTGTCATTATACTTTGTAAAATACGAGTCTGATAATCTCATTCAGTCGAATTGATATAAAACTTTGCCTTTTTGAGAGTTAAGAATGTGTTTTGTTAAAACTATAGTGCGATCGCCGATCATTTCCCTGTAACATAGATTAAAAAGATGACGCTGGTTTCTCGGATTTTTTGAATAAATTGAGCATCGTCAACTCGTCGAATCGCAAATCTGTTTTCATAATAACGCTCCTTTTAAACTGAGATCAGGCTGACAGGGGGACAAGCAAGCTAAAAAGCTTATGTAGCATGGAATACAGATACAGACTCAAAAAAAAGATAAGTCATATATAGTAAATATAACCTAGATAACGAAAATGATAAGTGAACTATACCAGAAAGTGTTAGAAAATGAACTGGGACGAGCCAGATATCTACTGTTGTTAATGATAGTTGGAACCTTGCAAATACTAAAGCAAGCTAAGTTAGAGATATTAGCAGAAGCACTGCCAATACCAATCCTGTTTGAGAGTCGGAGAAAAAAACTAAAAAGATTTTTAAAGCTGGAAATCCTGAACATTGAAAAAATCTGGTTTCCCTGCCTAAAAGAGATGTTAAAACAGCAGGAGAGGTTCACAATAAAAGGATTAGTATATATTGCCATAGACCAGACGAGTTGGGGAACAATAAATATCTTGATGGTGAGTCTAATTTACGACAAGAGAGCCATGCCAATCTATTGGGAGATATTAGATAAAAAAGGAAGTAGTAATCTCGAAGAACAGCAGCGAGTATTGGGGAAAATATTGACGGTGCTATCAGGTC
>NZ_JAPZSS010000250.1:0-17123 GCF_027532015.1 Microcystis sp. LE19-131.1A
ACGAGAGAATCAGGGATTTGGGCGAGCTTATTAGAAATCTTTATCAACAATGGGGAGTGATCTGCATCGAACTTTTTCGCTCGAACACCCCAAAAAGCTTATGCTGTAAGGAGTTCAGCCAGCTTGTCCCCCTGTCAGAAAAAATCCCCCAAAATAGGGGGATAACCAAGACTTAAAACCGTCTTCTTTTAGATTTCTGGTTCCAGATCGTCCTCCTCGTCTTCATCGGCCGGTTCCGTGGGTAAAGGAACCGAACCCATGTCTAATTTATCCCGCAATAACTTCTCAATTTCTGCCGCTACTTCTGGCCTTTCTTCGAGATATTTAACGGCATTATCGCGACCCTGGGCAATATTTTCGCCATTATAGCTATACCATGCCCCTTTACGAGTAACTACGTTAGTTTGTTCGGCGATATCGAGCATACAACCCACCTGGGAAATGCCTTTACCGAAGATAATATCAAATTCAGCAATCCGGAAAGGAGGCGCGACTTTATTTTTAGCCACCTTAACTTTAGCCCGAATTCCGTATTCCCCTTCCGTGCCTTTTTTCAAAGTTTGAATGCGACGGATATCTAAACGTACCGAGGCATAAAATTTTAAGGCCGTTCCTCCAGTGGTCACTTCAGGATTGCCGTAGGTGACACCGATTTTTTGCCGCAGTTGGTTGAGGAAAATCACCACACAACCCGATTTACCAATATTACCGGCAATTTTTCGCAGGGCTTTACTCATCAAACGGGCCTGCAAACCCACCTGATTATCCCCCATTTCCCCCTCAATTTCCGCCCGCGGCACTAAAGCGGCCACCGAGTCGATGACGACGATATCCACGGCCGAAGAACGCACTAACTGGTCAACTATTTCTAAGGCTGCCTCCCCCGTATCCGGTTGTGCTACCAGTAAATTATTGATATCTACCCCTAAATCTTCCGAATAGGTGGGATCTAAAGCGTGTTCCGCATCGACAAAGGCCGCCACTCCCCCAGCTTTCTGCACTTCTGCGATCGCATGGAGGGCTAAGGTGGTTTTTCCAGAACTTTCCGGCCCGTAAATTTCGACGATGCGGCCCTTCGGTAAACCGCCACCCAACGCCATATCTAGGGTTAAAGCACCACTAGGTACGGTTTCCACCCGCATCCGGGTGGCATCTCCTAAACGCATGATCGAACCTTTGCCAAAGTTGCGCTCGATTTGATTTAAGACTAAACCTAAGGCCTTATCTCGATCGGAATTATTTGTCATTGTCGCCATTAATTTTCTCCCCAGTTTTCTTAAGTAGTACAGCAGTATGCAAAGATTGTAGCCTGTTTTAATCTTGATCACCAAAAAGTTAGAGACTTTTTCCAGAATGGTGATCAAAAATCAAAAGTTTTGATTTTTACAGCCAAGACCGGCTCATCTGTTCTAATTGCGTCACCTCTCGCGCTTCTAAACTCCATCCTAACGCCCCGGCATTTTCAATCGCTTGGGCCGCGGTTTTTGCCCCCGGGATGGGAATCACATCCCCTTGGGCGATTAACCAATTGAGGGCGACTTGTGCGGAGGTTTTTTGGTATTTTGCGCCCAATTCTTGCATTACCCTTAAAATTGGGGCTATTTTCTCCAAACCTTCTTTTTTGAACCGTGGGTCAACTTTTCTGGCTCCATCGGGCAAATTCTGGCTTTCTGGGCTATATTTACCCGTCAGTAGTCCTTGAGCGAGAGGGCTGTAGGCGAGGATGGTGACACCTAATTCCTTGGCCGTGGCTAAAATTCCCTTAGTTTCTATTTTGCGATACAAAAGCGAATACTGCACCTGATTGACCGCTAAGGGAACCTCTTTTTTCGCCAAAATCTGGCTTGCTTGACGCATTTGCTCGGCGGAATAATTACTTACACCCACGGAACCAATGCGGCCGCTTTTTACTTCTTCCCCTAGGGCATTGATTAGGGTTTCTTGGCTAATTAGGAAGGTGAAGGGCCAATGTACTTGATAAAGAGCCATTTTATCGGTTTTTAGACGGTTTAAGCTCTCGCTAATCGCATTATGAACCGCATTCGCCCCCAATCGCCACGGTACGGGGGCAAATTTGCTGGCAATATCGATGGGAATATCGGTCTGTTGGGTAAATTTTCCTAAGAGTCGTTCCGATTCCCCCAGTCCATAGACTTCGGCAGTGTCAAAAAAGGTGATTCCTGCCTCTACTGCCGCTTTAAAGGCTTCCTCTACCTGACTAGCTCCGTATTCCTTGCCATAGTTCCAGAAGAATTTATCTCCCCATGCCCAAGTCCCGATTCCCAAGGCACTGACGGCAATTCCTGTTTGTCCGAGATTAGCGGTTTGTCTAGTCATATTCCCTACAAAGAATGACAGCGTTTCCCATTAAAGATGAAGTGTAACCTATATTTGGTCTGACTCACCACTAACCCCCTTTTTTGATTCCGGGAAATTCCCACCCATAAGTAATGGGAAAGGACTTGACTTTGCTGGCGACTTGCGCTATGCTTTTCTTATAATGGGAATCTGTGCAAATTTTTTTAGACGCAAAGATTTCTATTATGAATAAAATCCTTTAAAAATATTATCCCAAAATCTCCCGATAAAAGCAAGCAAAATTTTGCCGATAATTGTTAAGTTTTGTTAACAAAGAAATACAGAGATCAGCAAGGTAAAAAAATCGAAGTCTCTTGCTGATCTTGTTTGTCGCCTAAGCTATGATTAGGTTAGGCGAATTTGGCGCTTTGACTAATTGTTAGTGCTAACTTCCGTGGTTTCAACAATTGCCGTCGGTTGGCAGGGAGTGGGTTGAAATTTCTCTGGAAAAGAGAAGCCTAAAAATGATGCGATCGCAAATATGGTGCTGATAATTTTGGCAAGACTAACAACGTCTTCTCTATACTTTAACCAATATTTATACATAATCATCAATCCTTTTACTTAGGAGGTGAACTATCTCTAGATTAAAAAAAATCTGATTATTTGTCGTTACTCAAAAGTCCTAAAAATGGTACTTTTTTTAGGTACTCTCAAGTAACCTGACAGGGTACTGAAAAGTAATCTTAAGTCCTGTTACCCTTAAAAAATGATGATAAATGAACTAAAAATGACTGAAACTAAAATCCTTTCATGGACTGAATTAGAAATGCTGGTTAATGATCTGAAAAAAAGCATACAAACAAGGGATTAACGGACTTGGAGACAACAATATTAAGAGGTATTTTTGATGATAAAACATATCGTGATCTAGCGGAAGAAATTAGGCAAGAAGAACAGTCAATCAAGAATGCGGCTTATGATTTATTTAAAATCTTGTCAGAGCAAACAGGTGAAAAGATTGGAAAGACTAATCTGATTACTGCTTTGGCAAGGTATAGAGATAATTCTCAGACATTTGATCATAACAATAAACCGCAAACTCAGCAATCAGATAAAGTTTTTGAATTAGTTATTGAGGTAGGGATAGACGAACTGACACCAGAGAACAATGATAAAATTATCAGCTTTCTTCAAAAAATCGCCAGAGACGAGACGATCAAGCCTATTATGAAACTTAAAGGCAGTATTCGGCTATTTTTAGAAGGTTCAGAAGATGGACTCCAGCGCCTAGCAGATTTACATCAATCGGGGGAATTGCAAGCCCTTCTCAATGAACTTAAATCAGACGATATACCCGAAATTGTCGTCAAAAAAGCAGAGTTCACTACAGATGCAAAAGTTATTGAAAAAGCCGAATTAATTAAGGCAATTCGAGAGGGAACAATCGATAAGACAACTCTACAACAAGTTGATTTAAGTGGGGCTGACCTGAGAAGGGCTAACCTGAGAGGGGCTAACCTGAGTGGGGCTATCCTGAAAGAAGCTAACCTGAGTGGGGCTAACCTGAGTTGGGCTATCCTGAGAGGGGCTAACCTGAGAGGGGCTGACCTGAGTTGGGCTAACCTGAGTGAGGCTTACCTGAGTGAGGCTGACCTGAGTTGGGCTAACCTGAGTAGGGCTAACCTGAGTAGGGCTGACCTGAGTGAGGCTAACCTGAGAGGGGCTTACCTGAGTGGGGCTATCCTGAGAGGGGCTGATCTGAGTGGGGCTAACCTGAGTGGGGCTAAACTGAGAGGGGCTATCCTGATTGAGGCTGACCTGAGTGATGCTAACCTGAGTGCGGCGGAAGTTAAAAAGGCTATCTTTATCGGTGCAACGGGGATCACCCGTGAACAAAAACAGGATTTGATTCGACGAGGGGCAATTTTTGGGGATAATTCTAACGATCGCAGTAAAGTATTAGTTTAAAACAGCCTTTGATATCCACCTTCAGCAGAGATTTAGGTAGGGTTGGCTGAATAAATGTGAAATATAGACGAGATAAGGGGTTTGGCGGCCTGTTTGGCCAAGCAGCTGCAAGATTTTCAAGCTAGTGGCTCAAAAACCTTGTATCTTAACCAGCGATCGCTCCTACTTTTTCAGCCAACCCATAATTAATGGGAAAGGACTTGACTTTGCCGGCGACTTGCGCTATGCTTTTTATATAATGGGAATCTGTGCAAAATTTTTTCAGACGCAAAGATTTCCATTATGAATAAAATCCTTTAAAAATATTATCCCAAAATCTGCCGATAAAAGCAAGCAAAATTTTGCCGATAATTGTTAAGTTTTGTTAACAAAGAAATACAGAAAGGTAAAAAAATCGAAATCTCTTGCTGATCCTGTTTGTCGCCTAAGCTATGATTAGGTTAGGCGAATTGGCTCTTCTGGTTTTTGTGTGGAAGGAAGAAGAATAGGGATAATTTGGGTGCATCTCAATTTTGTCGAAATATCTATAGGACATTTTGGGCGCACGCGGTGCGCCCCTACCATTGGCGCAATAATATTATTGTAGGGGCGAATTGCATTCGCCCTCTTTGATTAACCCACCGCAAACCCTGTATATTCTCTGACTAGGGGTTCATGAAAGGCTAAAACAATATCTTCTTTAGGAACACCTAAATTAACTAATTCATTGGCAATTCCCACCTCAGTGCCATCATGTTGTATCCAGATTTTACCCTTTTTAATATCGAGATGCAAAACACAACCATGATATCTTCGTCTATTTTTCCAGCCAACATACATCAATTGATAGTGATCGCCAACTGTATCAAAAATCAATTGTTGTTCAATCGGATCTTTAGATGAACCTATCTGAGAATATTCAGTAATGACTTGCTTGACATAGTGACGATATTGTTCTAATTTTTCCATTCGACAATTACCTCCCCAATCGGATCATAAATAATCAGGTAAATTTGAAATCGTTTAACGACAGTTTGAATAAATCGCAATTCAAAAAAACTATAATAAATATCTAAGGGAACAGCTAAATATAACTGTCTTTTAGGTTCTTTTTCTTCTAAAGCAACACGATAATTAAAGAATTGTCCAATGGCAGTATGAAATTCTGAAATGCTTGATTTACCGATAAAACTTTTAATTTCAACGGCTATCTTTTCATTATCTTTTTCTGCGGCTATCAGTTGCTCTGCTCCTAAATCGACATACATTTCTACATCACCCACTTCAATCCTTAAAGGGTCATCCGTAATGATCCAACCCTCTTTTTCTAATCCTTTTCTCACTGCACCATGAAAACGATCTTTAGCAGACATGAATCTTGAAGTTAGCAGGCATAATAATTATTAATTATAACATTTAGTCATGACGATCGATCCGGGGTGAGAACATCTCAAACCCTATTGACAATTGGCCAATTTTGTGATCCGCGTGGGCATTTCAAGTAATAAGGGACTTGCGTGAGAATAATATCCCAATCGATCGGAGGGCGCAAGCTCTGCGCCCCTACAGTAACGGATTTTGTCCACAATGTAGGGGCGAACTGCGTTCGCCCAAAAGGTACATTATCAAAGCGCAAGTCCCTAAGCTAAGACGTATTTAAACCGCTTATTCTTAGATTAGCCCCCCCTTGCCTGATCTCCACCAGCAATTTGAATGACGAACAGCTTAACTAGCTGACATCCATCGTGATAAAATCGGCCTTGTCTTTCTTCTGCCAGCGCAACGCCGAGCGGCGGTATGTTGAGCTTATTTCCCCTTTTACTTTTTACTTGGTATAACTCGTGCAGGTTTTCATTTATCATACTCCCGAACTTACCCCCGTCCATACTCTACCCGATTGCGCCGTCGTTATCGATGTTTTAAGAGCAACAACCACGATCGCCACTGCCCTCAATGCCGGTGCAGAAGCAGTGCAAACCTTCAGCGATCTGAAAACCCTGATGCAGGTGAGTGATACCTGGCAACCGGCAAAACGTCTCCGGGCAGGAGAAAGAGGCGGTGCGAAAGTAGAAGGCTGCGATCTGGGCAATTCTCCCCTCGATTGTACCCCTGATTTAATGAAAGGTCGTCGTCTGTTTATCAGCACCACTAACGGCACCCGCGCTCTGCAAAGAGTGGAAGAATCCCCAATCGTGATTACTGCGGCTATGATCAATCGGCAAGCTGCGGTTAATTACTTATTGGATAGGCAGCCCGAAACCGTCTGGATTGTTGGCTCTGGTTGGGAAGGGGGTTATTCTTTGGAAGATACGGCCTGTGCTGGAGCGATCGCCGATGCGCTACAAGAACAATCGGGGCAAATGGCGATCGGTAATGATGAGGTGATCGCCTCGATCGCTCTTTATCGTCAATGGCAAAATGATCTTTTAGGAATGTTCCACAGTTGTAGTCACGGTCAGCGCCTCTTGCGTCTCCACTGTCAAGAAGATTTAAAATACTGCGCTAATATTGACTCTCTTGATATTTTACCGATCCAAAAAGAACCGAGCATTTTAGTCAAACTTTAGACATTATCACCCAGAGAAAGGGTCATCAGTGCCGGTAGGAGTATCGATCCTAGCCGGATTCCTTTATTTATAGTTTGCTAACCATGACTATCGATTCTTTACTGCAATCTTTTCAGCGTTTTGGTGTCAATCTCGGTTTAGAAAGAATAAAAAATCTGCTGGAGATTTTAGGCAATCCCCAAGATAAAATTCCGATTATTCATGTCACGGGAACTAATGGCAAAGGTTCAGTTTGTGCCTATCTATCCTCTATTCTCAGTACCGCCGGTTACAAAGTCGGACGTTATATTTCTCCCCATTTAATTGATTGGACAGAAAGAATCTCTATTAATGGCGAAAATATTGAAACCGCGACTTTAGAAAACCTGCTTAAATATATACAATCGCTTATCGATCCCCAGCAGGAAAGTCCTACTCAATTTGAGGTAATTACTGCCGCTGCTTGGCTGTATTTTGCTCAGGAAAAGGTGGATATTGCCGTGATGGAAGTGGGTTTAGGAGGAAGATTGGATGCGACTAATGTTTGCGCTCAACCTTTAGTTACTGTCATCACTTCTATTAGTCGGGAACATTGGCAAAATTTAGGTCCCACGGTTGCCGATATTGCCGGGGAGAAAGCGGGGATATTAAAAGCGAATTGTCCCGCAGTTATCGGACAATTACCGGAATCAGCGCAGGGAGTAGTTAGGGAGAGAATCAAGCTGTTAAATTGTCCAACGGTATGGGTAGAAGCTGCCGAAAAAATTGCCGATAATCGTGCTAAATATCAAGGTTTAGAATACCCTTTATCCTTAGCGGGAGATTTTCAATTAACTAATTCGGCTATAGCGATCGCTGTTGTTAATATTTTGCGTCAGCAAGGTTGGCAAATTAGCGATGAAGTCGTGCGGGAAGGAATGGCAAAAACTCGCTGGTTAGGACGTTTACAAACCGTTAATTGGTGTCAGCGAGAAATTTTAATAGATGGCGCTCATAATCCCGCTGCTGCTATTGGTTTAAGGCAGTATGTAGATAGTTTAAAGGCTCCAAAAATTATCTGGGTGATGGGAATTTTATCGACTAAAGATCATCGGGAAATATTCCAAGCTTTATTAAGAAAAGGCGATAGTTTATATTTAGTTCCTGTTCCTGATCATAGCAGTGCTAATCATGAAACCTTAGCGGAATTAGCGGCTTCAATTTGTCCAGAATTATCTCACCTAGAGACTTGTTCTGATGTATTTTTAGGACTAAAAAAAGCCATCCAAGAATCTGCCGAGAGTCAGATAATTCTCTGTGGATCGCTTTATCTAGTCGGTTACTTTTTAGGGAGTTTGTTTCAGGGAAAATAAAACATCAATTTTACTGGTGGTTTTATCAGGCATAGTGGCAGTAATTCCGATCCCGCGTACCGATTCTAAAAAGGCCTTTGCTTCCGGGGTTAATTCCGTGGCAGGAAGATTATTAATTCCCCCTGCTTTAGCAATAATTTGCTCCACATCGATGAAAAAATAACCGAGATTATTTTTAGGCAAATTTGCGATCGATGCTTGGAAATTCTCACTTTTGCTAATCGGTTGATTCGGTTGGGGTTGATAGGGAATTCCGACGGTCATTTTTAGGGTATCATTATTAGGCCAAGCATAGGTTAAAATCGCTTGTTCTTCCGCGTTCCATTCAGTCACATCTTGGCCAGAAATTTGACTGTTTTTTATGGTGATAAAGGGAACAGTTTTCACCAATTCATTTAACCTATCAAGGGTAGTTTTTGCCGCTTTCTGATCGCCGGTTTGCCAGATCATCATTCCCCCAAAACCTAACCCTCCCACTGCTTGCTGGTTAGGGATAATTCCGAAGGCAAATTCTCGATCCATCCAGTTAAAAACTTCTTTATCCGCGTCAAGGGTTGCCATCTGAAAATTCTCACGGATCTGACGCAGAAAAACTTGTAATTCTGGGTTAGTTTGGGACTGTTTTTCTGCTTCTTCCCATCCCTGTTTAAGATTATTACCACTCCAAAGTGCGATGGTATCTCCGGGTAAATAATTTAAAACTTGATTTTTGCTAGGGGAAGGTAGGGTAGAAATAGTTTCAGGGGCAAGTTTAGCCACCATTTGTAACTGTAATCCCGTATCGGTGACACCCACTCCTGCGACAATATCCTGAATTTTTGCTAATTCTTGCCGACTTTGGGGAGATAAATTAGCATCTGGTCCCAAGATTTTGGCATAATCATCAATATAAATTGTTGCTAGGGTATTGGGTAGGTTGAGGGATTGGGAAAGCAGTTTTCTCACTTCCGGTTTACTGCTAAAAGATGGCTGTCCTTGATAGGTATTGATCGCCGCTTCTAACACCTTTTTATCGTAGGATATCAACAAAAAATCACCAGTAACGGCAGTATAAATGGTGGTATTATCCTGCCAATCTATAGCAGTAATTGTAATACCTTTGTAGTCACTGGTGCTAGTTTTGCGATTAACTTGTTGTCCTAGTTTTTTCTGGAATTCTGACGCTTTAATTTTATCTTTGATCCCGATAACCGTTAATAATTCCGATTGTCCGGGGGTAGCTGCGGGAAGAAAAGCAAAGCTAATACTACCGATCCAAGGTTCGATATCCCGTTGATAATCAATCTTATCAGTGAAGATATTTTTTTGTAATTCTTCTAGTCCTTGACTAACCGCAGTTCGCGATTCTGGTGTACCATATTTAGCTAACACTGACCAAGCTTTTGCATCCGTGGAGACAAAACTACTAGCAAAGGCAGTTTCTGGGATAACTTTTGCCGATTGCAAGGGGGTGAATCTTTGCCAAGGAAGTTGTCCTCGTAGATAAAGATAGACACCTCCTGCGGTTACTGCTGTTAGTCCTAGGACGACTAAACAACCGGGTAAAAATGATTTTTTTGACATAGAATTGTGGTTTGGTTAAAAAGTTCCATACTTGGCGATCGATTTGTCTGCGGTTGTAGTCTCTAGATTAGTCCTATTGTAGTTATCCTAATTATCTTATCTTATACCCAAAGGTGACAGACAACATTTCAGCTAATTTTTCCGAAATTATTGCTAATTACCAGAGAAAATTGGCTCATTCTTGGTTAGCTTGCCAACCCACCGCTTGATTAATATTAGTCAACCCATTGACCTCCAATTTTTCTGTTAATCCTTGTAAAATATTTGATACTAGCCAGGGTCCTCGGTATAACCAACCGGTATAAATCTGTAATAAACTCGCACCGGCGGTAATTTTTTCCCAAGCATCATCGAGAGAAAAAATGCCTCCCACTCCAATTATTGGTAAATTGCCTTGGGTTTGCCGATAGATAAAACGGATCACTTCTGTGGAACGTTCCCGCAAAGGTTGCCCACTAATTCCCCCTGCTTCTTCAGTGATTGGTTTACCGGTTTCAGGCAGAATTGTGGTTTTTAATCCCGTGCGTTTAGTGGTGGTATTAGTAGCGACAATTCCAGCTAATTGATAGGAGAAAGCTAGGTCAATAATTATTATGATATCTTCCCATTCTAAATCGGGAGAAATTTTCACTAATAGGGGTTTTCTGCCTTGATTTTCTGTTTGTAAAATGTCGAGGATTTTATCGAGTTGTTCCCCACTTTGCAGGGAACGCAAACCGGGAGTATTGGGAGAACTAACATTAACGACAAAATAATCAGCATGGGGGAATAAATAGCGAAAACTGCCTAAATAGTCCTCCGGAGCCTTTTCTAGGGGCGTATTTTTCGATTTACAGAGGTTAATACCGATGGGAATCTGTCGGGGTTGTCGTTGCCAAGATTGCTGGAGAGTTGCCGCTAGAACCGGCGCACCGAGGTTATTTGCCCCCATACGGTTTAATCCCGCCAAATCTTCCGGTAAACGAAATAATCTCGGTTTTGGGTTGCCCGGTTGCCCTTCTAGGGTGACAGCACCCACCTCGGCAAAACCAAAGCCGAAATTATGCCAAAGTCCTGCCCCTAAACCGTCTTTATCGAATCCTGCCGCCAATCCGACGGGATTGGGGAAATTTAACCCCCAGAGGCTTTGAGATAGGCGAGAATCGCTAAAACTGAGGGATTCTGATAATTGTGAGATTAACCATTGTTCCCAAAATTCCCCCCGCGAGCGATCGATTTTTTGCAGAGTATTTAATAATTGTTTTTGTGTTCCTTCTAAATTGCCCCGAATAGCCTTGAAAGCTAGAGGATAAAAAGGTTTAATTGTGTCAATTATATTGATCATAAAAAGACAGGAATTAAGGGTTAGGTGTAGGGTGGGTTAGGCAAGAACAAGTTATGTTTTTGACAAAAAATTTCCAATTTGCCGTAACCCACCTAGCATAATCTTTATAAACCTTGGCGAGGATTAAAAGTTTCGATCGCCCGTATTTTTTGATAAAGTTCTAATTCTTCTGGGCTAGGATTGGGAGGATTAACTAAGATAATTTCCACTAATTGATCGCCCCTTTCTCCTTGGGAAGTGGGATAACCTTTATTAGCCAAACGTAATCTTTGACCGCTTTTAACTCCCTTAGGAATCATCATTTTAACTAACCCGTCAATGGTGGGAATTTCCACAAAACCGCCCACAATTGCCTCGCTAGGAGTAATTGGTACTTGACAGACAATATCAGAACCTTGAATCCTAAAAAAATGATGCCTAGCGATAGTTATTTTTAAATATAAATCACCCCCTTCAATACCCTGACCTTTGAGACGAATTTTCTGCCCATCGATCATGGCTGCCGGCATATCAACCTCTATTGATCTACCATCTTCCAGACGAATTCTTTGTCTGCCACCTTGATAGGCTTTCTCTAAAGGTAAAGTCAATTTCGCCTCCACATCTCGACGAGTTAAACGGGGAGAGGAGGCAATTTTAGCACGCTTAGTATTAAGGTTATTAAAATCTTTAAACTTCCATAAATCCTGTTCTGTACGGGGCATTTTTCCATTACCGTTACCATTCGCTTTTTCCCCCGGACGTATCCCACGGCGCTTAATCCCCGTCAAGGAACGATTATACTCAACCCGTTTTTCTTCATCGGAGAGAACATCATAAGCTTCATTAATATCTTTAAACTTTTCTTCGGCCGATTTATCCCCCGGATTAACATCGGGATGATATTGACGCGCTAGTCGTCGAAAAGCCTTTTTGATCTCGTCACCAGTAGCCGTGCGAGATACTCCTAAAACATCATAATAATTAACTAATTGTGGCATATATTCAGTTATCAGTTATCAGTTATCGGTTATCAGTTATCAGTTATCAGATTTGAGTTTTAAGTGAGCAGTATGTATTAAGCGAGCAGTATTAAATAGTAGTTTCCCACTGTCTTTTCACTGATTACTGATCACTGTTTACTGATCACTGATTAAAACCAATCATCATCGTCATCATCCCAGTTATTTTGGGGGGGAATATTGCGGGAACGATTGCCGCCGCTGCGGTTACTTTTACTATTGTTATAACTTTTTTCCTCCGAGGGGGGGGGACTTTGCCAATCGCTATCGCGGCCATTATAGTAATTGTCCTGATTGCGGGGGCGATAACTATCTTGATTAGCCGAATAATTGGGTCGATAATCACTTTGATAACCCGGTGTACTGGGACGATAATCCTGACGATAACGATCGCGACGCGGTTCGGAGGGAAGATCATCTTCTTTATCCCCGGTAAAAGTCTTGCGAATAGCGCTAAAAAAGCCCTCGTCTTCCTCGTCGTATTGTAGGCGTACCTCGCGATTTAATTCATAGATAACATCCTGTAGATCCGCCTGAGCGCGATCGATGCGACGGTCATCATTTTTCTCCAAAGCGTCGATAATTTCCGTACTCAAAGACTCAATTTGACGACGATAGGAACGGGTGAACTCATTACCAAAATCGAGAGTAACATCTTTTAAGCGTCGTTGGGCTTGATCCACCAGAGAGCGGGCGCGATTGCGTTTATCGACCTTTTCGCGACGGGTACGATCTGCTTCGGCAAATCGGGCAGCATCGCCAATCATGCGGTTAATTTCCCCTTCGCTGAGGGTAGAAGCGCCTTGAATGGTGACACTTTGCTCCCGTCCGGTCATTTTATCCCTAGCGGTGACTTGTAGAATGCCGTTAGCATCGATATCGAGGGACACCTGCACTTGGGGAATGCCCCGGGGCGCGGGGGGGATACCGGTTAATTTAAAACGTCCCAGGGATTTATTATCGCTGGCCATTTCCCTTTCCCCCTGCAAAACATGAATTTCCACCACAGTTTGATTATTTTCGGAAGTGGAAAAAAGGTCAGATCTGCGGACGGGAATAGTGGTATTGCGGGGGATTAACTTTTTCATCACACCGCCGATGGTTTCTAAACCCAAGGATAAAGGGGTCACATCGAGGAGCAGCACGTCTTTGACCTCGCCGCCCAAAATTCCCGCTTGAATAGCCGCCCCGACCGCTACAACCTCATCAGGGTTAACATTTTGATTGGGTTCCCTATCGATAAAACTCCGCACTAAATCCTTCACCACCGGCATCCGCGTGCCGCCGCCCACCAGTACCACTTCGTCTAGTTGGACGGGGGACAAACCGGCATCGGAAAGGGCCCGTTTGAGAGGACGACGGAGACGACTGATTAAATCGCCGCATAATTCCTCAAATTGGGCCCGACTCAGGCGAGTTTCGATGTGTTTGGGTCCGTCTTCCGTGGCGATGATAAAGGGTAGATTAATATCGGTGACGCTGACCCCAGATAGTTCAATTTTGGCTTTTTCTGCCGCTTCTGTCAGTCTTTGTAGTGCTTGCCGGTCTTGGCGCAGCTCCACGCCTTCCTGTTCCAAAAATTGATTGGCTAACCAATCGACGATTCTTTTATCGAAATCATTACCGCCTAATTGGGTGTCGCCACTGGTGGCTTTCACCTCAAAAACGCCGTCACCCACTTCCAGGATAGAAACATCAAAAGTACCGCCCCCCAGGTCAAAAACGAGGATTTTCTTGCTTTCCTGTTCATCGAGACCGTAGGCTAGGGCAGCGGCGGTGGGTTCGTTGAGAATCCTCATCACTTCTAACCCCGCAATTCGGCCCGCATCCCGGGTGGCTTGACGTTGGGAGTCATTAAAATAGGCGGGGACGGTGATGACGGCCCCGGTAACTTCTTCCCCCAGATAACGGCTGGCTTCTTCGGCTAATCGGCGTAAAACTAGGGCGGAAATTTCTTCGGGGGCAAATTCTTTTTGCAGACGGGGACATTTAATTTTGATATTGCCCATCTCATCCCGGCGGATGGTGTAGGGGACGCGCTTCGATTCGGGGTTTAATTCCGAGTAGCGACGACCTATGTAGCGTTTGATTGCATAGTAGGTGTTTTGGGGATTAAGTACCCCCTGTCGCCGGGCCATTTGACCGACCACTAACTCCCCATCTTTATTAAAACCGACCACAGAAGGGGTGGTTCTCATGCCCTCCGAGTTGGCGATGACCACTGGCTTTCCGCCTTCCATCACGGCGACGACGGAGTTAGTTGTCCCTAGATCAATGCCTACTACTCTACCCATGCTTGTTTTTGTCTCCCCCTAGATTTCGATAACTTCGGGACTTTTACCTTCGATCGATAGTTTAAATCGCTTAATGCTTGTTGACAATATTGTATCGAATTGTCTTAGGTTCTCGCTCTCGGTTCGGGGCGATTCAGGGTGTGATTACCGAAGTGGTCTTTTAGTGATCGCTGGCGATCGAGCTTGGGGAGTTTTAAATAGGGTCTGCGGCAAAAAGTTTTTCCTGGGGGCAGGGTGTGGGGTGTAGGGTGTGGGGTGTAGGGTGTGGGGTGTGGGGTTTTACCCATTTTCAGACGGTCAATTACCTAATTTTCAGGGAAAAAGTCCAGGGATTTTCGCCCCGATGACTCCCGTCTGGCACTTTTTGAGATCAAAAAAGTCTAAAAGTCTTATCCAACAAGGTTTTTAGATTTGTTCAGCCAACCCTAAATATTGCTAGATTTGGAGGTTTGCGCTCTTAAACCTCTTGCAAAAGTCAAAAAGTAATCAATCCTGATGCTGAAAGCATCTATTCTTCTTTCTGTTGCCTGACTTCTGCAAGAAGTCTATCCACTAATTCCGGCGGCGCTGGACAACAAATAGAGATTCTTTCCCCTGTACTGGGATGATTAAAAAGGATTTGATTGGCATGGAGATAATAACCACAATCTCCCGGCACTGCATCCGGTCGCGGTAATCCTCCCACGCCATACAAGGGATCACCGATTAAAGGATAGCCAAAAAAGGCCAGATGAATGCGAATTTGATGGGGTCTGCCCGTAAAAATTTCTACTTCTAATAGGGTACTATCGGGATGTTTTTTTAAGACTCGACCATCACTGCGGGCCGATAACCCATCTGTGAGCGCACCGTAAACGTAGCCTAAAATGGGATGGGCGATTTTCCCGATCGCTTGATTAATACTAAAATTATCAGGTATGTCGCCCTGACCAACTAAAGCTCGATATATTTTGGTAATTTTCCCCTCCCGCATCTGTTGACTCAATTTAGCTCTAGCGGGCTTTGATTTCGCCATTAAGACTATGCCCGAAGTGCCGCGACCAAGACGATGAATTGGATAGGGAGTGACCTCGGCATAATGCTGATGTACCAGATGGATAAGAGTATGTTCGAGAAATCCACCCCCCGCTAACACGGGTAATCCCGAAGGTTTCGCCACCACTAACACCTCGGTATCCTCGTAGAGTACCTCAAAAAAGAGCGGTACATCCGGTTCTGTCCAAGGCGGGCGCTGATAGGTCAATTGCTGCCCGATTTCTAAGACTGTATCGGGGTAAGCGGGACGACCGTTGACTAGAATTGCTGCTGATAAAATGCGATCGAGCCATTCTTCTGGGCTAGAATGGGGATATTTGCCCGTATAGTAGGCTAATAGGCTTAATCCTGCCTGATTTTTGCTAATTTTATCTCGATAAATCCAACCTTGATTGGCCATTGGGGAAGTGGGGTGTGGGGTGTAGGGTGTGGGGTGTGGGAAGAATAAATAAAAATAATCTCCTGACTCCTGACTCCTGACTCCTATCTCCTAACTCAATGTTAGACAAAGATAAGCAAAAGTTATTTATTGACTCCAAAAACTTGAGAATATTTAAATTAACATTTCGCAATATTTACAAATTCTTAAGAATTAATTGAGAAAGATTTTTATTTAACAACGATGTTACAATGGTTACAGCGATTTTACTGAATTTCATAATGGGTTATTTTGTGCTTTTTTGGTCAGCAAGGGTTGAAACCCTTGCCACACCTACAAGGTGATCCCAATTAAGACAGGTAAATCAGTCAATTTCACCCACAACGATGATCTTTTTTTTGTGTAGTTTTATTGCAAAAGAAAAGTTTTTTTGACAAAAAGCACAAAGTATGCAGGAGTAGTTATTGCAGAGAGGGGAGAAGGGAGAGGGGAGAAGGAAGTAAAGCAATCTCCTGTCTCCTGACTCGGAGAATACTGACGACCGACTCCTGACTGCTTCAAAGGGATTTACTCTACGACCCAGGGAGTGATGGCGGGAGTCCAATTAGCCAATTCTGCATCGCTAAACCAGAGATTAACTTCATCTTTGGCGGTATCTGGACCATCGGAACCATGGATAAGATTGCGTCCGACACTAATGCCAAAATCACCGCGAATCGTACCAGGTTCAGCATTGAGGGGATTAGTGGCGCCAATAATTTTTCTAGCGGAGGCAATTACTCCTTCTCCTTGCCAAACCATAGCCACCACGGGGGAGGAAGTAATAAAATCGACTAACGAAGGGAAAAATGGTCGTTCCTTATGAACAGCGTAGTGTTTTTCCGCTAATTCGCTAGAAACCTGCATCATTTTCAACCCAACCAACGTAAAACCTTTAGCTTCAAAGCGTTGAATAATTTCCCCCACCAGATTGCGTTGTACACCGTCAGGTTTAATCATTAAGAAAGTGCGTTCCATACTGCCTCTTAAAATTTAGCCATAAATTGTCACAAAACCCAGATTAACCCAGAATGGCATCCTAGAGAATGGCAGAATTTTCGCTTCAATTGCTGAGTTAGCTTGCTGTCCGACTGAGATAGAAAGTTTTCGTTTTTTCTCCCGAAACCCTGGAAAAACTTTTTTAGTAAACCCTAAATATAGTGGTAATTTAGAGAATTACTGGGAAACAAAAGGTAAAAAGGTTGACATCCTCGCCGCCCTAAAAGTGCGGCGATTCCTAAACCTCACGATTTAAGTTTCTGCTTCCACCACCGTCGCATACCACAGTTAAAAAACCATGTACTGTCTTACACAGAGTCCACAGACTTTCGCCCCATTTCAG
>NZ_JAPZSS010000121.1:0-7562 GCF_027532015.1 Microcystis sp. LE19-131.1A
ACCAGTTAGTTAATGGCCGTTACCAAAAAATGACTCCTAATCAGCGCGGTCATTATCCCATTGTTCCTTTAAAGGTAGAGTTAGGAATTTGGCAAGGGGAATACCAAAATCAGTTCTTTCCCTGGCTTCGCTGGTGGGATGGGGAAGGTAACTTGTTGTTAACTTCCCAGGAATCTACTGAACAGGAACGACAACGAGCCGAGCGGGAACGACAACGAGCCGAGCGCCTAGCGGAACAGTTAAGGGCATTAGGGATAGAACCTGAAGATTAGTAATTTTGGGAGGTCGGCAAGCACGAACAATTCATGTAAAAAAATACTGCCTACCTAATGACTAATGCCAGGAAGAACAAATTACACTGCGTCGTCACCCGCAAAGGGATAACATTGCTTGGTGGCTAAATCACAGAAGGTAGCAGGGGTAATCACATTACCATCACTAGGAACAGTAGCGATGTTGTCTCGTTGAACCGGGGCGGTAATGCGAGGGGTCAGTTTTGGGGTTTTCATGATAAGTTACTCCAAAGGTGGTTGTCGATAACACTAAAAGATTTACACGATCCTTGTCAAGAGTTTTCTGTTAACTATTGTCAACTTTAAACAATTTGTTTGCAGGAAAAATGGACAAAGTTTAACACCAAATTCGACCCCGACGAAACGGCGGATCATTGGGATTCGCCTTGCGGTCTTGGAACATCAATTTCCAGCGTCCGTAATCTTCTAACCCAGTTGCAGGAATATATTTAGCTTTAGGTTGAGTTGTTTCCTGTGGTTGAATGTTGGATTTTTTTGTTTCTGGTTGCTCAACATTCGGATTGGTTTCTGATTGCTTAGAACTTTTAGAGTTAGCCATTGTTTGATTTCCTTCAGTGTTTTTTGTTAGGTTTTAGAAGTCGAGACTAATAACGAAAACCGCCAAAAGAGGACATTTTTAGATAGCCATAGTGAGGGTATTGAAACTGAGCCGGATCGTTGTAGTTAGCGCCATGAACTAACTTAACTAAGATAGATACCAAGTCTTCGCCATCACCGTGAATAATATCAACACATTCGTGGGGATGAATAAAATGGGGACGTTTGACGGGAGCAGACTGTTTGGGAAGTCTCATGGTTGTTTTGGGGTAAATAATGGGGGTAGGGGCGAAGCATTCGGGCATAACCTATCGCTGAAACCTTAGATTTCCTATCCGAATGCTTCGCCCGTACTTGAAGTCAGAAGTCAGCGCAGGGGAGAGGACTAATAAGGGGAAGACCAGGAACGAACTTCACCCAAAGTAACAGGAATTAAATCACTCACATCTATAGTAAAACGGAATACTTTACGAGCGCGGCGGCTATTTTCTGGGTCGAAGAATTTTAACTGTACATCCCAACAATCGCTATCCAGCCGACAGAAAGGACTCTTAGAAACGTTAATACTATCTAACTCCATCCCAGCACCCACAGCCTCAGAAAAAGTTTGCGCTGCTTGGAAAGCATTGGTCGCGGCAAAATTGAGGGCGCGGTCTTGGGAAGTTTGCCCTAAATTGCGTAAATCGTAGTAGATGCGGTTGAGGAAACTACTCAAAGTGCGGCGCATTTGGCTTTCTTGGGCTTCTGTTTGTTCTGCACCAACAGCTTCTATTGCCGCACGGACTAAAGTATTAACGTGCCAACCATAAATTCCCCGGGGGCTATCCGGTTCAATGACGGGAACAACTTGTCCTGAGAACAGGCGTACTGTGCGCCCAGTAATCCGTCCCGGAATACTGACACGCTGGATATATTCGGGGCTGTCTTCCGCTTGCACTTGTCCCGAAAGCAGTTCCTGTAAAGCCGAATAAACTTCGCGGGAAAAAGAGCCGAGGGGTTCAATGGCGTAAATGGGGGTAAGTTCCAGGTTCAGGGTCCAGATTAAGGATTTGGCTTCTGAGAGGTTATCGGCTAAATAATCCACCATCTGGCGGGCATCGTAGGGATTAGAGGGAACTTCAATCCCTCCAATTACGGCGGTGGGCATCAGTTGTTTAAATGTGTCCCGACGGGCTTCTGTACCGAAATCATAGCCCAAAGTGCCAATGGCATAGACGATTCCACCAGCGGGTTCAGCAGCTTGACTAGGGGTGACAGATTTAGTGGTAGTTTCAGGCATGGATACTCCTTGAGAGGTTGTTACAGGGTTGGGAATTTGCGCGGCAACAACGGGGATTGCCGGTGCGCTGGTTGCGGCACTCAGTTCGAGATTTTGGCGTTGAAACTCGGTGGTTTCAGGTGTACCACCGCAGCCGCAGCCGGAAGCTTCTACTGTTGCTTGGGTTTCTATGGTTTCGGACATGGTTCCTCCGGTTAGGTGTTTAATTGCCCCCGAAATGTTCAACAGGCCGGCTAAACATTTTGGTTCGTTTTCACTGTTTGTCAAGGGACAGGGAACGGCGCTTTTTAGTAATGCTTCCCTGACTGCGTGGGGATTAGGTGTTTCTCCCCGCTGCACTTGCAAACTGAGTAATAAAGCCGCTACTCCTGCTACGATGGGCGCAGCGAAGCTAGTGCCACTCATTTGTATTGTCCCGCCGCCCGGTTTTGCCCCTAAGATGTTTTCTCCAGGGGCAAGGATGCCTTGATTTTGGTAAGCATCCCCCCAATTACTAAAGTCGAGGGGATGCCCTCTAGCATCAACAGCACCCACTGCTAGGACAGCAGGAAGGGCGGCTGGAACATGGAGGCACTCGCAACCATCATTTCCGGCAGCGGCAACGACAAGAATATTTCTCTGGCTACACATTTCAATGGCACGCTCTAGCCAGTCTTCTGCTTCTCCCATATCGGTGAGGGCCCCCCCACTAATACTAATAATGTGCGCTCCATTTTCGGCGGCTTGTTCAATCGCACGGGCTAAATCTAGTTGAGATAGTCGCCGTCGGTCATCGGAAAAAACTGGCACGAGTAAACCGTGACACTGAGGGGCAATTCCTTCGATTTCTGTATTAGGCTGTCCAAAAATTAAACTAGCAATATGAGTCCCATGGGTGGACATCTGCCCACTGGTTGCACCATGTAATACTAAGGTGGGCAGTCGAGTTAATTTTGCTCCCTGAAAACAGGGATGTTGAGTATCTACGACACCATCAAGAATGGCAACAGTAATCTCTGGGGAACCCTGGGTTAGTTTGTGTAATGCTTGCAATCCTGGAATCATAATTCTTATTCTGATATTTTTTTGACAAAAGATTTATGTTGGATTGTAGCTATTCCCAATTGTACAACTTCTAAAACCCTGGCTAAATTACCCGCTAATAAAGCATCTCTACCTAACCATAATCCAGGAAATATTTGAGAACATAATATTCCTTCTGCATTAGGTTCAAGTGTAACATATTTTTCGTCATTTAAGACAAACCAATCAAATTCTTCATCCAATACTCGCCAGACTAAATATTCTTGCACTTGATGGCAGCGATAAACCTTAAGCTTTTGATGCAAGTCAAGGGAGACGGTACTAGCAGCAATTTCCACGATTAATTCTGGCGCACCTTCGACATAGCCATCCGCACTAATAGTTGATTGTCCACCATTTTTAATTCTCAGCAGTGCATCGGGTTGAGGTTCATTATCAGCATCAAGGCGCACGGTACAATTGTCGCCTAATTCAATTCCTGGCGTACTTGACCAATAGTTACCTAACCAAGTGATAATACGAGCGTGAGGGTTGCCATGATTAATAATTCTTAAGGGAGAAGCCATCAGATGAACAATTCCTTCAATGAGTTCGGCTTTTTTCAGATTTGGCATAGCATTATATCTACGCTCAAATTCACAACGAGTGAGGTTGTCGCCATTTTCTAATAGTGGAATTGCTTGAGGAGATTTTGCTACAGTGGCTATCATATTAGTATTTCCTACTTGTCAATACATTGGTAATTTTAAGGTGAATCCAGGTAAAATTTCTTCTCCTGATAATGTTGCTGGTAATTCAATAATTTCTACAGATTGATTGGGGCGATAGATTTCTAACCTTTGGTTGGCAGGATCAATTAGCCACCCTAATTTTACACCATTTTCTCGATATTCTTGCATTTTTTCTTGTAGATATTTTAAGGGGTCGGTACGCGATCGCAATTCTATCACAAAATCTGGGCAAATTCTGGCAAATTTTTCTTGTTCTTCTATGGGTAAAGCGTGCCAGCGTTCATTGGCAATCCAAGCAACATCAGGAGAACGTTTCGCGCCATTGGGCAAGGTAAAGATAGTAGAAGAACTAAAAACTTTACCGAGTTGAGTTTGCCGATTCCAAATCACTAAATCAGCATTTAATTCTGATTCTCGATTGCCACTAATGGCTCCGATGGGAGGCATAATGATTAATTCTCCTTCGGCAGTTTGTTCGAGTCGCCAATCGTCATTAGCACAGCACAGTTGATAAAACTGTTCGTCACTTAAATTGGTGGTTTTCAGGTTTAAGATAATAGGTTCGGTGGTAATCATTATACTTTATTTTTAAAGTCAATATTTTTAGTTCTTGTTTTAGATTGATTGTCAGTTAATAGGTTTGATTGGGCAACCAAGAACGATCAAGTAATTGTTCTTGGGAGTAGGGGCATTCAGTAGGAAAAGTTACTAAATTAGTTGTTTTAATTTTAACAAAACCTAGCGCATCTTGATAGATAGAGGTTAATTCATCTTCTAAATACTTGCGGAGATTAGTCGTGATTGTTCGTCTGAGTTGAGTACGAAAATTATAGATTTCTTCTTGCCAGTGAACAGCATTATATTCGGCTTCAGTTGTCCAATATTGCAGTAACAGCAAATGACGAATAATTTGATCTAACAGACTAGCGACAGCATTTTTCTTCTCTCTACCCAAATCCTCTAACTCCTCAATTAAATTATCTAAATCTAGCTGTTGGAATTGATGATTTTTAAGTAAGTTAATAGTTTGTTCCAGCCATTGATCATCATCAATGTCATAGAGTTGTTTTAATTCATTTACTTCTATCATCAACATAAAATTTACTCCATCTTAAAGGATTTGTAATAATAAAGCCGAATATTCTCAATTCTCGTTTTTTCTAATTCTTTTTGAGTAGTACCTACCCACATATTAGGTAAAATATCTTGATGTTGATAAAAACTGTGAACTCTTTGGGCTGTATCATTAATCTTAAAATAATTGGTTAAATCTTGACGATTGTTGAGATGATAGTAAAGCACTGGGTTATTATTTGCTTTTGATAAACCCGTGAAAAACAAACTTGATCCTTGGAGAGGTTTTAAGACTGAATCAGGAAAATGTCGCCAGACTAAATTGATGGTTTCTGGTCTGAAAAAATCATCTTCTTGAAGTTCGGCATAAATTTCGATTTCACTTTTACCATTAAAGTAAAAATCAAAACCAATTAACTCAACAAATTCACTTAAATAATCACTGTCAGCAGCACCATCACTTAAAACGAAAGCAGTTTGTAGTTTTTCAGGATAATCTTTAATTCTAATGTGTATTTTTAAACTAGAATCAGCTAAATTAGTTCTTAAATCAAGTCCAGCACTGAGAACTTCTAGTTTGCTAAAGTCAAAGTTATGTCCTAAAAATTTCTGTAATAAGGAATAATCTAATTGAACACCAACTCGGTTTTCAACTTGACGAAAAAAAGCTAAAGATTGAGCTAGACATTTTTGCCATTCTTGGGACTGATCTTTAAAAAAGAGCATAAACCGTGAGGCAATGAGTTTATCTAATTCTATCTTACAGGAGGCTTCAATATCACAATTGCCTTCAACTTCCATAACAAAATCTTCAAACAGCCGCAGAGGATAACTCGGCTCAACATCAAAAGCTTGTTGATGATTACGGATAAATTGTATTCTTTGCTCTTTGAGAGAGTTTTTTTGAATCTCGGCAACTATCATGATTTCAAGATGTTAAAGGAAAAAATTATGTCAAGAAAATCTCGAAATTTACAAGCTGGTTATTCCTACCACGTCACCACACGCTGTAATAATCGTGAGTTTAAACTATCAAAGCGAGAGTGTCGGGAGGTGTTTCTTTATGCCATCAACAAGGCTTTGAGCAAATACAAGTTTAAGCTCTATGCTTTATGTATTATGTCTAACCATGTTCATTATCTGATTGAACCTGCTCAACCGCAAGATTTACCGAAAATTATGCACTTTCTTAATTGGTACACCGCGATGTGTTTTAATCGGATGCTCGGAAGAACAGGACACTTTTGGGAAAAGCGCTATTTCTGCGATGGCTTTCCGCCTTCTGATACAGACAGGGCTTTAAATACCTTGCGCTACATCCACGGGAATCCAAAAGCAGCCAAAATGCGTTCTGGGTTCTTCTATGATTTCAGTAATTACGGCAGTTATGAACGCTTAACTGATGACGGCTTAACTCAATGGCATCCTGCTTTCTTAAAACTTGGTGACAGCTTAGAAGACTGTGCCAGAAAGTATAAAGGCTTCTGTCAGAGGTACAAACCGAAGGAGAAGACAACCCCAACCCGTTGCCACTGGGGTAGTAAGCTGTTGGCAGGGGTTCATCTCTCCTCGGCCAAGTCTTCTAGCACTCTTGAGCGAAGGAAAAAGGCAAGTGGGGAAAAACCCAACCTCTCCCCTGCTTCTCCTGCCAGGTAACAGAAAGCCCAGAATTAACAAGGGTTGTACGTCAATTCGTTGGGGCAAACCGCGCACCCTGGCAAGCAGAAAAAGACTTTTGACATGATTTGAAGTTCGTGCTATGATCAGGGGGATTACTCTGCGTCGTCTCCCGCAAAAGGAACCCAATAGCTCTCTAGCTTTCCACTCCCCGAAGGGGCGATCGCATTGCCATAATCACGAGAGACGGTAGCGGCATTTTCCCGTTGGACGGGAGCAGAGTTACGGGGTGTCAGTTTCTTGGTTTTCATGGTGGAATTTCCTCCAATAGATTTGTTTTCATAGTGTAGCAACACTACCAATCAAAGTCAACAGTTTTTAGGTCAATTTTTGTTAAGAAAGAGTCAAGTTTGCGAATCACACTTTCTCCCTTATTCCTAACAGAAAGCCCTGAATTAACAAGGGTTGTACGTCAATTCGTTGGGGCAAACCGCGCACCCTGGCAAGCAGAAAAAGACTTTTGACATGATTTGAAGTTCGATGCTCGAATCGGGAGCATTACTCCGCGTCGTCTCCCGCAAAAGGAGTAAAAGGTAAAATAAGGAATAATAGCGGGGCGATCGCATTGCCATCACGAGAGACGGTAGCGGCATTTTCCCGTTGGACGGGAGCAGAGTTACGGGGTGTCAGTTTCTTGGTTTTCATGGTGGAATTTCCTCCAATAGATTTGTTTTTCATACTGCAGCAAAACTGCCAATCAAAGTCAACAGTTTCTAGGTCAATTTTCGTTAAGAAAGGGTCAAGTTTGCGAATCACACTTTCTCCCTTATTCCCGCGTGCCAGGTAACAGAAAGCCCTGAATTAACAAGGGTTGTACGTCAATTCGTGGGGCAAACCGCGCACCCTGGCAAGCAGAAAAAGACTTTTGACATGATTTGAAGTCCGATGCTCGAATCGGGAGCATTACTCCGCGTCGTCTCCCGCAAA
>NZ_JAPZSS010000137.1:0-34806 GCF_027532015.1 Microcystis sp. LE19-131.1A
ACTTTTCTGACTTTTCTTCAGCCATTTATGAATGTTTGAATGATGCCCATCTGAAACATAAAAAAGAACTGGATTCTTTGCTGACTCTACGATTTCAGAAGTTTAATAAATCTCAGATTATGAACGTCTAAAGTATAATTATAGCTAGATACGGTCGCACAGTCAACCCCATAAACCACAAAACCCTTATCCTGTGGTAGATCGAGGGATTTTACCGGAAACCGAGGTTATCTGCTCCCACCCCTATCCGTCGCTAGTCGATGATACCGAATCAGATGATCGTAGAACTTGGCGCTTTAGTTAGCGGGACACCGCCTAAAGTCTCTATTTGTGCTAAAGTATGGCCAGAGATGGGGTAAAATCGAATACTATCCTCGTTTTCTTTGATTTGCTTTTGCAGGCGTTCTCTTAACTGATTGTATAGAGATTTGCTTAAAACACACTCGAAAACTGAATACTGAACCCGTTGGCCGTATCCTTCTAGTAAATCAGCCACTTTTTTACGTCTTTTATTGCAGGGAATATCATAGGCGATGACATAAAATAACATGATTAACGGATCAAATAGGGCTGATACCCATTACTGGGGGAATAAACAAAGGATTTAAAGCATTTAACCTGTTGGTATAACAAATCCCAGCGCGGTTGTTTTTCCTCCTCGCCGGATTGTACTTCTTCTTCCATTCGCTGAACAAAAGCTCTTAACATTTTTTTTCGCCCGGAACTATTTAAATAACAGCCACCATTTCGATAGTCAAAATCTTCCAGAACACTGATCACACTTCGATTAACAAGATACAACATCAAAGAATCGATAATCGGTGCGCGAAATTCCTCGATTAAATCAGACGCTAAGGCAGCGTGACGTTCCGAACTTTGATGCAAACAAGCATCATAAGGATCGAGTCCTTGAAGCTCGATTAAAGCCAGCAAATGGTTCCATAGTATCTGATAACCGAAACTCAAAATCGCATTGACCGGATTACCCGGAGGACGACGGGAACGACCTAAAAAGGTGAAATCAGGATTGATCAAACAGTCTCCCAACGCCGAAAAATAACTGTGGGCTGCCGCTCCCTCAAAACCGATCAGACGATCAATACTCTGGGCCTTGGCCGACTGTTCGATCAGATACTCGATACTTTGAATCGATCGAGCCATATTATCCGTTCCCCTTTTCCTCTGTTGTCGGAGCAGAATAACCCGACTATTTTTTAATTTCGCCCCCACGATCGCCCTAGCTACTATTAATCGATCGCTCGCGCTCAACTGCTGCTGGTAACGACTTAGATAACGATAACCTCGCTCGATCGAGATCGAGCGCCCGTAACAATAACCGATGCGTGACAGATAAACGATCGGGATATTTTTCCGTAAACAAGCGCGGATCGCCTCGGTCGTCATCTGAGACTTGCCGAAAATTAAAACCTGTTCCACCAGAGGTAATTGTACCGACCCTAGAACCTGCCCTTCTCGCTTAACTAGCAGGTTTTCCCCCTTGACAGACACATAACAACCCTGTTGGGAAACATACAGACATCTCATCTGGATACCTCCCTCACTCGTCCCGTCTTCTTTCGATCGAGCGATTGGCTTCCCGATGGGTGAGTCTGTATGTTTCTCTGATACTATCTGGTAATCGATCTCGCCAGAGCCAGATCACCACTCGATCGCCTAGGGAAACAACGATAAATGTGGAAAGCGTGATCAGGGCCGTGTTCACAATCACCGCCAGTAATCCTAAAGGTGCAATTAAGAGGATAATCAGCGTAATTGTTCCATTAACTCCCGATACCGTACAATTCCGAATGAAAGCACTCCTTTTGGATATATACATAACCTTTTTCTCCTAGATAGAGAGCGACACTCCCTACCAAGATAGCCCTAAATATCTCTTCAATACCCTAAAAAGCCAATAATTTAACCCCTCGATCGAGCGGCTGATTTTTCCAGTCCTGATCGGATTTTCTAGCCCTCGGAGTGAAGTAAATTTATATTGGCTTTCCCCTTGACTGAACCGATTGCATCTGTATGACTCAGCACCCCAAATCCCCTAGGGAAAGAACACTGCGTGAACGAGATAGTCGCGAGTTCCAGCGACTTATGCTCCTGATCGCCACCCTCGTCCGACACCCCGGAGTCGGTTATCAAACCCTCGATCCCTCGGAAAATTACCATTCGGGGAAAGATCACAACGCATTAACAGAAGTACAGGAACGGGTGAGAGAACTCGCCGCCACCCTCGCCCTCGGTTGGCCTGCGGAATATCCCTCCATTGCCACCCTGAGAAAAGACATAACGACCCTACGGGATTACAAAATTCTCGATCGCCACATCTATCGCTGGGGGTATTATCTCGGCACCGGGGTTATGAGTCCCGACGAACTTAAAATCGCCTTTGATGCACTCCGCTCCCGGGCCCTCTATCAGGGTGATCCGAGAATCCGTCAGGTCTATCACCAACTCGATCGCCGTCTTCAAGGGTTTACACTCGGCTCCCGAGCTGACTTTCTCTATCCCGTCTGGGAACAACTCGATCGACCGATCAACTATACCGATCCGGAAGAGATGATGGAACGGGGAAAATATCGCCAAACTTTATACGAGAAAATCGACACCCTAGAACAGGCCATTGTCCGGGGAGAGGTAATCGAGATCGCCCGACCGATCGATCCCTATCAAAAGAAATTTACCGGGCTTTTCCCGATCTATCCCCTCCAGTTAATTTACCGTGACATTGGTTGGTATCTCCTCTACGAAACCTATCCCGATGGCTGTCTGGCCATCGGCCGCCTCAATCGTTTCGCCGGTCATTGTCGAATCCTCCCAGAACCCTCTCGCTCCCTCGAAGAACAGCGCCACAGCCTCAATAATGCCCACAAACTGATTAAAAATGGCTGGGGCTTGAATTTGGGGGATTTAGCGGCGCAAAAATTGGAATTAGCGGCACAATTAACCCTAATTACCGTTAAAGTTCGCTTTTTTCATCCTGTGAGTTACTTTATCCGGGAGGGAGAAGCACGTCACCCCCGGCAGCAGTTGACAAATCCCCAGATCGACCCGCAGACGAAAATCCTTAACTCGATCGATTACCACATCGCTCTCCCGTCCCGTTCCCTGGAAGAATTTCTCTGGTGGGTACAGCGCTATCTCGAACAGGCCCAGATTCTCTCTCCCCCAGAAATGGCGGAAAAACACCGGCGATCGGCGCAAATGTTGGTCGATCGATATTCTCCCCCAACAGACGATAATCATAGTAAAAAATTCATACCACCAGAAACTTAGACGGGATAAGCTTTTGAAGCTTTTTAGAAAAATCTTCAAAATATCGTGTTATCTCTAGAGGTTCCTAAGGCATATTGATATACTGAGAACATCGGTCAGCAAGGAATTGAGGCGTTTATGGCCCTAGGATACTGGCAAGCGAAAATCTGGGGACTACTACACGATCCCGTCTTCAAAGCCCTACATAGCAACTCAGGACGCGGTGATAACAGTTTCTGGAGAGATTTAGAAGTAATGAAGTTGTGGGGAAAACATAACCCCGAAGAATCGACTAAAAAAATTCTCAAACAAATCAAACTAGCTGACTATATCACCTCAGCCAGCGATCGATCGGCGATCGGTAGTTTAACCCAATTCGTTAACTACGATCGAGAAACAGGTCTAGAATTGCGTCACCTCCTCTCCGGAGAACCCTTAGATCTCAAATTAGCCGACACAACCCATAAGAAAATCGCTTCTAACCGCACAGATTACTTAAAAGAACAGGAAAACCAACTATTTAACCAAATTCCCGCCAGATTACGCACAGGAATCTCAGAAAACGAAGCTAAAGAACTATTTTGGTGGTTATGGCGCTGTCTTCCCCAAGCGGCGACGAAATTACTCGATGACGAAAATCTGCTTTTAATGCCCGCCGAAACCAGAATACCGGACGGATCGATCTGGAGTCATGCCAGTTTAACGGCAGCCATCGCCGGGTCCCTAGCGGGATATGATCTCACCTCCGAGGATGTGGTCAATAAATGGCCGACAGGAAAACAATTATCCCACGCTTATCTCGTTAGTTTCACCTTTTCCCCTGTGCAAGAACTAATCAAAGCCAGCCGCAAAATGCGCGATTTTTGGGCAGGTTCTTGGATTCTGCACTATCTATCTGCTCAAGTCTGCTGGCAACTGGCCCAACAATACGGTCCCGATAGTTTGATCTATCCCTCTCTCTACGCACAACCCTTAATCGATCGATGGTTACTAGAGAAATATCCCGATTTTAAACCCTGGATCGACCCACCGAGCGATCGACAATTACTAACCGCCGGATTTCCCAACATTATGATCCTCGTCTTGCCCAAAGATAAGGTGGCAGCGGCCATGCAAACCGCTAAATCTAGTTTATTAAAAGAATGGAAAGAAATTAGTCGGCAAGTTTTCGAGGAATTGGGAGAACGTCACTGGATGCCCAAATTAAAAGAAAATAGTCGTACCTGGGACAGTTGGTTAAATGCCCAATGGCAAACCTATTATGTGGGAGTCCCCATCGGTAGAGAAGACCAACTCCTCACCAGTAGCGAAATTTATCAAGAAAACGAAAATAGTGCCGAAAATCAAGCCGAAGACCCAGAAAAAGCGCAAAGCTGGCGAGATAAACAAAACGAACTTTATAATCTCTACGATAAAAAAGCTCTATTCTTAGAAAAAGAGCAGGAATTTCTGCAAAAAGCTGGAAAACTACGCCTTGAGAAATGGAAAAAACATCCCTTTAGTTCTAATGTTGGTTCTTGGTGGAGTAGTGCTTTCGATCAAAACCGTTCGGCCCTTGCTGCTGTCAAAAATGCCCGCGATTGGCAGATTCCCACCGCTTTCGGCCCCCGTTCCACCATTTCTGGACTTGGCCCCGTCGTCCATCCCGATAGTAACAACGATTGGATTAGCGAAAAAGCAAGCAAAGAATATTGGCAACGAAATGCCGGATTATTCGATGGGATCGAACAACTCAACGCCACGGAAACCGTTAAACGGGGATTACACCTAATCCTGCCAAAACTCTTAAAAAATAGCGACCAAGAGCGTCTAGATGCCGCTTATCCCGATTTAACCGTGGGAGTCGCCGGTTATCTCAAAACAGGCGGTGATCTCGACCATTTTCATCACGCTTGTCGCACCATCTCGCGTAGGTTAAGAGAAGACGGGAAAAAGATTCCCCCGGCACTTACCCAACCCTGGGGAATCCCCTACATTGACGATCACATCGAACCAGAATATAAACGTTATCACCCTCGATTTCTCAATGCGGGATGGTTAGTAGAAGAACTAGAGATTGCCGATGAAGAAATGGCTAATTATCGCCATCAATTAAGCCAATTAATTGACCAAAACTATCCCAACAATAACCCGGCTGATTGGTATGTTATCGCCGCAGGAGACGGTGACGGAATGGGGGAATGGTTAAAAGGCCAAGAAATGAAACCCTATCGAGAATATATCCCTAAGTCACTTCATCAATACGCCGATCATCCCCCGACCGAAACCGATACCCTAGAAAAAGAAGTACAAAAAGCTTTTGGCGATTTTGTCACCCTCAAAAAACGCATGGGACCATCTACCCATAGCGCCCTCAGTCGCGCCCTTTTAGACTTCTCTAATCAACTCGTTCCCTACCTCACCGAACAACGCTATGCAGGACGCTTAATCTATGGTGGCGGTGATGATGTTCTCGCCTATACTAATCTCTGGGAATGGGATAAATGGTTATGGGATATCCAGCAATGTTTTAAGGGAGAAAAAGACCCCCATGGGGAATTTAATAACGCCGGTGACTATTGGCAATGGGAAGGCGAAAAACCTGCCGAAAATCTCTCCAAACGTCCCCTATTTACCATGGGAAAGCGGGCGACTATCAGTTTCGGTATTGTCATCGCTCATCATTCCGTACCCCTTGCTATCGCCCTAGAAAATCTCTGGGAAGCCGAGAAAAAAGCCAAGGAACACGCCTATAAAGGCTTTGACGGCAAAAAAGGCAAAAAAGATGCTGTACAAGTGCGCGTTCTCTACGGCAACGGAAACATACTAAAATCTACGGCTAAGTTTGATGTTTTTTATCAATGGCAACAACTCTTAGAATTCGATTTAGATGCCAGTATCTTTGAACAAGCTGCGACAATTTGGGAACAACATCCCGCACCAGTACAAGAAGCGATTTTTCCATGGACAAAAGCCTTCTCTAGCCGTCGGGAAAATCTAACAACAGAGAACAGAGAAGCTTTTCAAAAAGACCTAAGCAACTTTCTCAAACATCTTTGGTTAACCACGGAAAATGCTCCTAATGATCTTAACGAAGCCGTGCGTAGCTGGATGAAACTAGCGGCTTTTATGACTCGAAAAAGAGAGATTAAGATCGGAGGTTCCATTTAATGTATTGGTACACAATCACTCCCCTAGATGTTCTTCTCCTACGCGATGCCAAACCCTTTAGTCCAGGAGAAAGAGCCTGGGCCGGAAGTACATTTCCCCCCAACGGTCACACGATCGCCGGTGCTTTAAGTGCTTTACTAGATCGCTCTAAAAATAGTTATTTTAAAATCACCGGTCCATTCCTATCTTTTGCTGGAGATACTTTATATCTACCCCGTCCTTTAGGATTCGCCAATTCTGACCCATTAATTCCTATTTCTTGGAGTGATAATTTAACGATTTCAGAAAAGCATATATTTTGGGATCGATCGAAACCTGCCCCCTTAGCTAAGGCTAAACCTAACAAAAATTGCCAAAATCGAGAAAATGAAGCGGAAGAAGAGAAAGAAGGTAAATATCGTCAGTATCTACCTTTTAAAGTTATTCTCGATTATTTAAACACAGGAGCGATCGACCCTTGCCAATGGTTAGTAAAACACAAAGGAGAAAATAAACCCTGGCAAGAAGAAATTCGTTCCCATAATGCCATGAAACCGGGAAGTAAACAGGTAGAAGATGCCGATGGATACTTTGTGGAAAAAGCGATCCGAATGCTACCCGGTTGGAGTATAGCGATCGGAATTGATGTTAATATTCCCACTCCCACAACTTTGCGGTTAGGAGGAGAAGGACACCGAGTTATACTGGAAAAATGCGATAATTTAGGTCAACAATGGCAAGAATTAAAACAACAATCCGAGGAGAACTTTAAACAAATAAATAAAGCGATCGCCTATCTCGTTACCCCCGGTATTTTTGAACGCCGTCACGATAATAATCAAGCCATTTGTCGCTCTTGGCCCTGGGAATGGAAACTCGCCCATACTGTTAATAGTAATCAGAAACCGGGCAATCTAGTCAGTGTCGCAACCGATCGAGCTATCCCGATCAGTTGCCGCATTCAATCAAAAGAAAATACTAGCATTCCCGCCCCCCAAGTCTTCGCGGCCCCCGCCGGTAGTCAATACTATTTAAATCAACCTGATCGCCTATTTCAAGAGCAGCCCGATAGTCCCGAATATCACCAACGCTGGCGCAAATTAGGCTACTCGGAATTACTTTGGATCAAATTTGATCGCTGTTTTTGGACAAGCGAATAGGGGCAAATTAGGCTACTCAGAATTACTTTGGATCAACTATAAAGGAGAATAATTAATCATGAACTTAATCCACTTTTATCTACTTTCTCCCCTACATACCGGAGGAACCACTCAAGAGGGGAATCTAGTGGGTATTGCTCGTGAATCCCATACCACTTTACCCTATATTCCCTCCAGTACAATTCGCGGGAAAATCCGTTCTTTAGCTACCGAAGAAAACCTAAAATTTAAGTTATTCGGTAATGAAATCGATAAAGGTGCAGAAAACTTGGAACAGGGAGACATCTGGATAGGAGATGGTTCGATTCTCTGGTTGCCCGTCCCTTCCCTTAGTCACGGTGTCGTCTGGATCACTTCTCCTTTACTTCTTCGTCGTTGGACAAGATTAACTAATCCTAGTCTGACAATTCCCCCCGAATATAGCTGTAGTTTTAAAAAGGCCAACACCAACGTTTATCTCAAGGATGCCATTCTCAAGGTCGATGATCTAAAAGACTGGTCAAATTGGCAAAGTTTTATTCCCAAAAACTCTGTCAGCAGTGGCATTAATAAAGTCTTAGTATTACCCGATCAGCATTGCACGACTCTAATTCAAATGAGTTTATGGAGACAAGTTAAAATTAAATTAGATGAGCATAAATCCGTCGATGGAGGATTTCGTTATGAAGAAGCTATTCCCCCCGACACCTTAATGTATTTTCCTTGGGGTATTACCTCTCAAGCTAATGGAACCAGACAACAATCCCAAGCTGATTTTAAACAGTTATTAGCAGATAATGACATTCTACAAATCGGCGGACAGGAAAGTTTAGGACGTGGTTTTGTGCAACAATGGTAGAGGTAATTTATGACAGCTAATCTTGCCTTAGCTAAATGGTCAGTGGTCGATTATCATCGCATGATTGCGGCGGGAATTTTAATCGATCGGCGTGTAGAATTACTGAATGGAGATATTCTCGAAATGAGTCCAGAAGGACCTTTACATAAAGACAGTGGAGAAGGATTAGCCAACTTTCTCCGTCAACGTCTCAAGGATAAAGCATGGGTAAGAGAAGTTGGACCCATTACCTTAGAAAACTCAGAACCTGAACCCGATATCGCTGTAGTTTTTCCCCCTCGTTCTCGCTATCGAGATCATCATCCCTATGCTGATGAAATTTTTTGGTTAATCGAAATTTCCGACTCAACTCTCAGTAAAGACTTAACCGAAAAAAAACACATCTATGCCCAAGCTGGTATTGCAGAATATTGGGTAGTTGCCATCAAAAATCGAGAGATTTATGTTTTTCGTCAACCGATAAATTCTGATTATCAATATCAAGAAAAATTTAGTACAGGAACCTTATCTGCTGCTGCATTTCCCGATATTGTTATCTCTCTTGATGCCCTTTGGTCAGGTAATATTTTTTAACTTTTGGAGCCAAAATAACCATGACATTCGACCCTAGAACGATTAGCAATCCCGTATTCACTGCCTTGCAAAAATTGTCCTCAGATACTGCTGATAATAGTCGCCGCAAAGAACAAAAAAATCAAGCTATTGAACTTTATACCTATCTTTCTACTTGGGGAATGATGCGACTAAAAGCCGAAGAAACTGCTATTAGTAAAGACAAAGAAGGTAAGCGAGAAGTTGTTAAAATATACTTTGAGTGTCTTGAAGAAATCTCGAACAACCGGAATATAGCCAACCCACAAGGATTAGACACATTAAAAAAACTTTCCACTGATGATTATCTAGGACTAACGGGTTTAGGCTTGGAAATCGCCCAAGAATTTAGCTTCTGGGCTAATGCCATCTATTCCGATGTGGAAAGTGGGGACTAACTCAGGTAAATTGTCACCACAGTTTTTATAATTCATTGAACTAGAAAGGAAATTATAATTATTATGTCCCATAGCCCCTTACAACGTCCTAATCGCCCTCAAAAACCCACCCTAAAAAATCAAGCTATAAAACCCACAAATAACAACCAACCCTCCAGACAGCCTCCTAGGAGTGGCGGCGGCAATAATAACGGCGGTGGCGGCAATAACAATCCTCCTCCACCCTCACCGTGGTTAGACCCCGAAAACGAACCTCAACCCGACCAATCAGCCAGTTTTGTCGAATATCTCCGTTGGATGCGTGCTGCCGACTATCCACACAAAGATGCGACTAAAACCCAAATTCTGCAAACAGCCCAAGAAAATGCTAACTATACTCAGCGTCTTGAGCAACTCAATCAACGTACCCAACTGTTAGCGAAAGACGGAATCGCTTTTCAAGTCAAATCCACTTGGCGTATTCGTGTCGGTGGTCATCGCGGACCGGAAAGTATTCTTTTACCTGCCTTTGATGCCCTCGGAATGCCCTATATTCCATCTAGTACATTGCGCGGTGTTGCCAGAAACCAAGCCATCCGAGAAATCATGGCGGAAAATAATCTGGAATGGAAAGACGCGGAAAAAGAAATCGCCCCCTATTTTGGTGATATAAACGCCAAAGAGGAAAAAAATAAAACGGGTAAAGTTGTCTTTTTTGATGCCTATCCTTTACCTTCTAAGAACGGGGGGTTAGAAATGGACATGGCTAATAATATTTGGTCATGGAAAGATGATTCTCTAGAATATTCTCCTAACCCTAATCCTTTTTTCTCTCTCAAAGAACCAACTTTTTTAATTGGTTTACGTTTACGTCTAGCTAGTAACTGTCAAGATGAAAAGATACTTGAAAAGGTAAAACAATGGCTGAAAAAAGGTTTACAGCTTGGCATAGGTTCACAAGTCAATACAGGTTATGGACAATTGATCTTATCTGGAAAAAACCCAAGATTAGAATCGGAATTTTATCGATTGGA
This sequence comes from Microcystis sp. LE19-131.1A, assembly GCF_027532015.1. Classification (NCBI taxonomy): domain Bacteria; kingdom Bacillati; phylum Cyanobacteriota; class Cyanophyceae; order Chroococcales; family Microcystaceae; genus Microcystis; species Microcystis sp. LE19-131.1A. Next base: position 10,394 of record NZ_JAPZSS010000137.1, read on the forward strand.
TTTTGAGCTAGAAGGTCAATTAATTCATGGTTATCAACGATTCACCCAATGGCAATGGAATGAGCGACGCAATGAATGGCAAATGCGGAGCGCACCCGTTGCAGAAGTTCGTCCGACAGCCTTTAAATCGATGATGCGATACTGGTTTCGTGTTTTTGCATCTGGAGTTTTACCTATTAACAAAGTTCAAGAGATTGAAGCTAAATTAATTGGAGGTATTAATCCTAAAAAATACGGTGTTCAAGAGATTGAATCTGAATTATTTGGCGGTATTAATCCTAAAAAATACGGTTATCTACAAGTGAATATTCTTGAGGGTAAAGTTACCCAAAAAGAACCTCGAACCAATCCTCAGGGTAAAAATGATCCCTGTGGTGAACAACGGGGAACTTTAGTCTTATCTTTGTCTTCCGAAACTCCAAAAGATAAACAAGAAGCTGTCAAAAAATTAGCTAAATATTTGACTTGGTTTTTAGCTAATATGGGTGGTATTGGTCAAGGTGCGAGAAGACCTAATTATTCTCGCAAAAGTCGTGAAAGCGCCCCATGGTTTCGTGGTTCTACATTTTATATTGACAGTGAAGAAGATTTTTGGGCAATGCCCAATAATGTGCAGGGGTTTAAACAACAATTTCAGCAAAGATTGCGAGATTTTTATAAATCTTTAAATCAAGTTACTGGCACTAATATAAACTCTAATAATTTAAGGATAGCTGGTCAAGTTTCTCAAAGTAATTGGATTGATGCGGCCGATAGTAATTGTCAAATTTTTGTCTGTGCAGGAAATGAACAAAGAGGTAAACCCCATGCTTTAGCAATTCTTCACAGTGATACTTTGAAAATTACCGGTAAAAATGGTCAAAGAGAATATGATGGTAATCTCTGTGGTAAAGTCAGTGGTGGAGCTAAACCATCTCCCGTGTGGATTGCTGATTTAGGAGATTACCAGATAGTTACTGTATTCGGTGCTAATCTGAATCCCCGTCAAGAGTTTATCAAACAATTAAGAAGTAATACAAGTCCTCAAAATTTTGCTCAAATATTCCCTTTATAATCTCATGAAATCAATTTTAGTTGCAACGATCGGAACCAGAGATTTAATGTTTCAAGTCACCACTGGTGACTGGTATAATATTGGCGATGATCGCATGAAAGGTGATATTCTCGGAGAACAGATAGAAGTAGTGTCTGATTTAGCTCTGACCGAAAAATCATCTTTTCGAGAAATATCCCAATACCTTTGGGAAAACATTGAATATTATGGCGATCAAGTAAAACCAGTCATTCTGGGTAAACTTTTGGAAGATAAAATCAATGATCTCGAAAAAGTTTATTTAGTAGTAACTGATCAAAATGAAACAGTAAAAGAAAGAGAAAAAGATACTCTTTACTCAGGAGAATTAATTAAGTATTGGCTAAATAAATTAAATTCTGATTTGGTAGTAAATATTCTCTATATAGGTAGAAATGATGAAAACCCTTCTAACTTCGAGGAAATGTTCCGTTGGTGGCAACAAGTATGGAAAGAAAATATAGAACCTCAACCCGATCAACCCATTTTATTGTGCTTAAAAGGTGGGGTGGGGCAAGCTTCAGAAGCGTCGAGAATTTCGGGATTGAGTCTTTATGGAAACGATATTAAATTCTATGAATTTATTCCCACTCCTCATGACAATCAAAAGGGCATTTCTTCAGATTACACAGGGCCTTTTTTAGGGACTAACTATCTTTGGGATCGCACTCGACAACAAGCCCTACAATTATTAGAACGCTATGATTATGCTGGTCTTCATAACTTAGTTAAACCTTACTATGAACAAAATAAACAAAAATGGAAAGAAACTTATGCTCTAATTAAATCTGGAGTAAGCTGGAATCAAGGACAATTTGAAGATTTTTTTCAATCCGCTTCTTTTAGTTTCAATAATCAACAAAAAGAGCAGCATCAACAATATTGGTGGATGGCCTATGAACAAGCTTATACCGCAGTAGTTAGACTAAAACAAAAAAATACAACCGAGGCTATGCTTCATAGTTTCCGAGCGGTAGAAGGCTTAATTTATGAGTGTTTAAAACATGAATTTAAAGACTATATGGTTAATTCTGAATATACTTATTCATCTTTAAAATCTTCGGTCTTAACTAAGTATCCTGATTTGAGCATATTGTTTGTTAATGGGACAAATAAAACTGACATATTATTAGACAGTCGCAATCAACAACGAGTAATTGAGTTGTCTATTAATGTCGATCTAAAAGCTTGGGGTTCTGAAGAATTGCGTAATCATAGAAATCGATTATCTCACAAATTAGGAGGTATTAGTGAGAAGGAATTATATCAAGCTTGGGGAAAAGATACTTACAATCAAAAAGACTGGGAAAAGCGAATTTTAAATTGTCTCAATCTAATCACAGAAAATAAATTTAATTATTTATGGCAAGGAAGTTTATTTGCTTCTATTCATGAGAGAGTCAGAACAGCTATCAAAAATTATAATGTTGTTTAAAGTACAAAATGCAATTAGCTCCTACAATATACACCCGGGATGCTGCCGATAAATGGCTCTCTTGTTCTTGGTGTGATCAGTTTAACTTATATAAGACCGATCGATCTTTGTGTCCTTTGTGTCTTTGTGGTTCGTTCCAGTCGCTCGCTGGCAAGACTGTATTTTAGAACACATTTTACCCACCAAACCCTAAGAGAACCGATAAATTAGCCAGTCAAAAGACTATTTAGGGTGTGCTGAATAAATCTAAAAACCTTGTTGGATAAGAATTTTAGACTTTTTTCCCATCAAAAAGTGCCAGACCTTGGGGTGATCGGGGGGGAAATTTAGGCACTTTTTCCCTGAAAATTAGGTAATTGACCCCCTGAAAATCGGTAAAACCCTACACCCCACACCCCACACCCTACCCCCAGGAAAAACTTTTTCAGCAGACCCTATTTAAAAATCAAACTCGTCTAACCCCGATTCTGGGGGAGAAAAGCGACTGCGAGGAGATTTTTTCGACTTTCTGAAAAAAGCGGGAATAACTGCGGCCATAAAAAATCCCATTCCCAAAGAAAAAGCCAATAAAATGCCGATGGGTACTTTAATTGACTCAAATTGTAGAAACTTTAAAGAAACTGGTTGGATATTTTGGATAGCAAAAACTGCCATGGTCATAATCCAACCACCGACAATAGCACTAGCTAAAAAATTAGTGATTGTATTCATGTTTGTCCTCGCTAGGTTTGTAGGAGATTTTTTAACCTTTTGTAGGCTAAGTAGGTAGGCTTGAAAAATTATCAGATGCCCCCCTTATTAAGGGGGGACTAAGGGGGGATCGTCACCCCCCTTATCAAGGGGGATCCCCCCGCCTTCGGCTTCCCCCCTTATCAAGGGGGGCTAGGGGGGATCGAACCTAAAATCCATTTTTAATTTAATTATAACCAGCTACTTAATTTGGGAGTTATATCCCTATTAATTTAACTTTCCTGGGGCGGAAATTACCGTTAATTGACTAAAACGTTACAATTGTCGATCGATCTCAAATAAATCTCGATCGCGATAATATAATTGTAGTCTGATCGCCCTAAGTTAGAGCTAGTAAATATAAATAGCACCCTGTTGATTGAGGTTAAAGGTGGTATAACCGGGGGTACTCCCTGGAACTTTGGTGACAGTAATCGTGACTAAATTATCTTTATTGACTTCTACGGCATAGATTAAACTAGAAGAATCGGGATCCGAGGCGGCATTAGCCCGATTAATCAGAATATATGCTGGAATTACGAAACCTTTTAGGGTTGTCTCCGTACCAGGAGATAATAATTGGGGAGAGGAATCAATATTGGCCGATAGGTCATAATTGAGGTCAATATCGGTTTGATTGATGATTTTAATCTCCACAGGACGACTCATATTCACCCTAGCGACAGGCTGCCAAGGACCCGGTTGAAAGGTGGTAGCGGGGGGATTTTGAGCGGGTAAAGAGGGGGGAAAAACTAATCCCAGACTGAAGACGAGGGAAAGAGTTAAAAAGCGATCGCATTTCATAGATAAATCTTGGTCTAGGGTTTTCATCCTATTTTAGGGAGGTATCCCCAGTGTTTTATACTTAAAGTAGAAGCTTTTGAAATTGTCTATAGCATTGATTGATCAGCTATCAGGGAATATCCTAAGCTTCCCTGATTCTGCTCCGTAAACAAGGCTAAATACACCGATTTTTCTCTAGAAGTTTCCCTAGTAACCCCTATCAACGGTTTAACTTAGGTTGAGATTGATTATATGCCTACCATCGACATATCGGGAGTATCCCACAGTTACGAGTTATTTTCGCCCCGAGCGGATAAACCGGTTTTAGTCTTTATACACGGTTGGCTGCTGAGTCGTCACTACTGGCAGCCTTTGGTAGATCTTCTCTCCCCGGATTATCCCTGTCTAGTTTATGATCTCCGGGGCTTTGGCGACTCCCAAAAAATCACCTCTAACAGTCCTCCTAGCAGTTATAACCTTGAATCCTACTCCCAAGACGTTATTACCCTTCTTAACCGCTTAAACCTCGATGCTGCTTGGTTAGTCGGTCATTCCCTCGGTGGTAGTGTTGCTTTATGGGCTGCGGATAGCTGTCCTGAACGCATTAAAGGGGTAATCTGTATGAATGCCGGCGGCGGCATCTATCTAAAGGAGGAATTTGAGCGATTTCGGGAAGCCGGAAGACAGATTTTAGAGAGAAGACCGCCTTGGTTGCCCAGTGTTCCCTTTATTGATCTTTTATTCTCGCGGATGATGGTCAAGCAAACCCTAAGTAAAAAATGGGGCAAACAGCGGGTGATTGATTTTGTCCGGGCCGATTACCAAGCGGCCCTGGGGTCACTTTTGGAAACCACCACTATCAGCGAAGTTCATCTTTTACCCCAGATTGTCTCCCGTCTCCCGCAGCCGGTCTATTTTCTGGCGGGGAAAGAGGATACGATTATGGAAGTTAAGTACGTTAACCATCTGGCCAGTTTTCATCCCTTGTTTGAAACTGGCAGCAACGTGATTGAGTTATCCGATTGTGGTCATTTTGCCATGCTTGAACAAACAGCAGCGGTGGCCGAAAAGATGATGGCTATTTTAAATCAGCATCGCTGTTAGGTGTTGGGTTTTTAGGATTTTGGGGTATTAGGGTTTTAGGGTTTTAGAGTGTTGGGGTTTTAGTTGAAATTCCCCCATCTCCCCATTCCCCCCGCAACGCGCACTAAGTGGTCTCCCCACTCCCCATTCCCCCATCACCCCATTCCATCCACAGATACTGTTAGGAAGTGAAATTTTATGTCACAATGACTCTATAAGGGCGATTTTTTAGTGAATCGCCGAGGCCGTCTATTAATCGAATCGATGTCTTTGAAGAACGTAGTCCCAAACTGGAAACCTGACTTTCCTTTCCCATTCTTGCCACTACTAGCGGAATTTTTCTCCTTTTTGTGTTACCCACGGGAATTCTTGAGCTATTGCTGAGATTGGCATTTTGTCACTTCCCGTTAGTTTAATTCAACAAAAGAAGCTGTTTAGGAGCAATTTATGTTACACCGCAAGATTTATCAATTCTGTATGGATGGTCAGGAAGTCTGCATTTTCTTGCGCGATCAGCAAAGATGGATCGATAATGCTCGTATTATCGATCTAGAAAGCGATCTCGTCACCATTCGCTACGAAACAGAAGAAGAAGACGAGATTAGTTCTTGGGAAGAAATGGTGCGTTTAGAAAGTATCGGTGCGGTGAGCAGAAAACTGGCCTCCGTGTCGCGGACGAATCCTGATATTAATGTCTCGGAAGATTGTCCAGAAGCAGAACAACTTTATCCCCATTCTCCCGATAGCTTAGATTAATTTTGTCGATTTAACTGACAGTGGCTAGAAGTCCCGAGGTTTGAACAGTGGCCAAGGGACTTTGAGGGAATGGAAGGGAAGAGATCCGCTAAGAATCGCCACTTGTTCTAAAATTATCGTCAAAGCCGCCAGATTTTCTCTATAAGCTGCAGGAGCAAAATGAATTCTAATCCCTACTTCCCTGTCCAGGATATCTATCAAAAATTTGTGGCAGTAGTAATAGTTTTAATTAGTTGTTGGTTAGTGACTTTTCCCGCCTTCGCTGCATCCGCCCCTCTAGAAGTTAAAATTAGTCTAGGCTCCGGGCAAGGAGAATTAAAATTCTTTCCTAGTCAATTAGACTTTATTGCCGGACAAAAATACAAATTAATCCTCGATAATCCCAGTCCTACTAAACATTATTTTACCGCTAAAGACTTCGCTGATGCTAGTTGGACCCAGAAAGTTGAAGCGGGAAAAGTGGAGATTAAAGGGGCAATTCACGAACTAGAATTAAAACCTAATGCACAGGCGGAATGGGTGATAGTTCCTCTCAAAACTGGTAAGTATAAATTAATCTGTACTATTCCGGGTCATGCCGAAGCGGGAATGGTGGGAGAAATTGCCATTAATAACCCATGAATTTAAGAAAAATTGTCTCCTTTGCTTTTCTATTATTTATTCCCCTATCGGTGGTCGCTAGTCGTCTTAATTGGGGAGATCAAGCTATTTTTATTACTGCCGCTTTATCGATCATTCCCCTGTCAATTTGGTTAAGTACGTCTGTGGAAAGAGTTGCCGTAGTAACCGGGCCAACTTTGGGAGGATTAGTTAATGCTATCTTTGGCAATACTACCACTTTAGTTATTGCCTTAATTGCCCTAAAAAAAGGCTTGGTGGACATCGTACAAGCCAGTATTACTGGCAGTATTCTCAGCGATTTATTATTATTTATGGGCATGGGAATGCTCACGGGAGGAATTCGCTACAAAGAGCAGGAATTTAAACCGATTTTAGCGCGGGTAAATGGTTCTTCCATGACTTTAGCAGTAATAGCGATCGCTTTACCAACTTTGGTAATATATACTTCTAACGTGGTGGAAGTTGCCGATATTCTCAGTCTTTCCCTAGTCACCGCCACGGTTTTATTAATAGTTTACGGGTTAACTTTATTATTTTCCCTCAAAACCCATAGCTATCTCTACGAAGTGGGATTAAGTAATGAAAATACCCCCGACAATCAGGTTAGTGAGGAAGAAAAAGCTCAAGTCTGGATTTGGTTACTTGTGCTGCTTACTTCCACCGTAGCTGTAGCCTATGAGTCGGATTTATTTGTTGATGTAGTGGAATCGGTGATGGAAGGATTTAATCTCACTCCTCTCTTTATCGGGGTAATTTTCATTCCTTTAATTAGCGATGTTTCTGGAATAGTTACCGTCATTCAATTAGCCCTAAAAAATCAGATGGATTTAACGGTTTCCGTGGCTATGGGTGATAGTTTATTGGTGGCTTTATTCGTGGCACCTTTATTAGTTTTTATCGGTCAATTTTGGCAGCAGCCGATGGATTTAAATTTTAATCCCTTTAACGTGGTGGCTTTAATTGTAGCGGTGGTTGTCACTAATTTAATCAGCTTTACCGGTCGTTCCAATTGGTTAGATGGAACCCTATTACTAGCCACCTATTTAATCTTGGCAGTGGCTTTTTATTACCATCCCACCTAGCCAAAAAAGAGATTCCGGTATTTTCTGAGATTTCTGTCTTAGAATGGATCGGTATCACCTTACTGCCGCAGGATTGCTGATGATGAAAAGAGGGTTTTGGTTTGTCGTCGGGTTAGTAGTAACGATAATTCTGCTTCCTTCCCTAGTTCTTTCTAATTCCATCGGTGAACAGGGAATTTATGCCGATCGCCTGCGGGCGGAACCCTATAATTTATTAGGGCGAAAAATTGCCATCGGTCAAGTGGAAATCGGACGACCGGCTCAGTTCGGTTATGATAAAGTGGCGGCTTGGCAGCCTCCCTATAAATTAGCTGGTGTTTTTTTTCGCGATCAAATTGCCAAACCCAACACCTATCTAGATAATCACGCCGCTATGGTGGCAACGGTGATGGTCAGTGATGATAAAAAAATCCCCGGAGTGGCCCCAAAAGCGAGATTATATTCGGGGGCGGTGGGTTCTTTGCGACGCGGTGGACAACCGGAAGAATGTCTTACCAGTCAAAATATTGCCCGACAAAATAGCGGTGATGTGCGAGCAATTAACTTTAGTTTTGGGGAATCTTTGCAAAGAGATCAACGACAGGAACCAAAATTAGATGGTCAAGCTTTATTAACTCAATGTGTTGATTGGTCATCGCGAGTTGAGGATGTCCTTTATGTAATTGCTGGTAATCAAGGTAAGGGAGGAATTCCCATTCCCACCGATCATTTTAACGGCATTACTACCGCTTATACAGCGACAAGAGAAGGAAAATTCACTAAAGTTGATTTTGCTAATATTAGTGCTTTGCCGGTGGGTATTGGTCGCAGTTTAATTAAACGGGAAATTAATGATGGTTCGCGACGGTCAATTAATTTAGTTGCTCCCGGCAATAAAATAGAGCTTTATGACCTCAAAGGTAAATTAAATACTGTTAGTGGCACCAGTTTCGCCGCTCCTCATATTACGGCATCCGTGGCACTTTTACAAGAATACGGCGATCAACAAATTAATCAAAAAAATCCCCATTGGAGTCTCGATTCTCGTCATCATCAAGTGATGAAGGCAGTGATGCTTAATGCTGCCGATAAAATTAAAGATACGGGGGATGGGTTACGGTTAGGTATGAGACGGACAGTCTTAACTAAAGACCAAAAAACTTGGTTAGAGTCCGATGCTTATAAAGATCCGAAAATTCCTTTAGATATGCAGATGGGGACGGGACATCTTAACACTTTTCGCGCCTACCAACAGTTTAGTAATGGTCAATGGTCGGCCGCAGAATCTATTCCTGCTATTGGTTGGGATTACGCTACAGTTACCGCTAATGGTTATCAAGATTATGCCCTAGAGAATCCCTTAAAAGCTAATAGTTTTGTTTCGATAACTTTAGCTTGGGATCGTTTGGTAGAACTAATCGATACTAATAGCAATAATCTCTATGATATCGATGAAAGTTTCCTAGATCGCGGCCTGAATAATTTAGATGTTTATCTTTTACCTGCTCAGGAGGATAATAATGCTAAATACACCTGTGCTTCCCTGAGTGATAGTGATAGTTTAGAGCATATTTTTTGTCCTGTCCCCATCTCTGGAAACTATAAAATTCGGGTTCAATATCGTCAACAAGTTAACGAAAAAGAACAAGCTTTTGCTCTCGCTTGGTGGACGGTTCCCGAATAATAAAAATGATAGTAAAATAGTAAGTAGGGTTTGCTGAAAAAGTAGGGGCGAAGCATTCGGATAGAAAATCTACGGTTTCAGCGATAGGTTATGCCCGAATGCTTCGCCCCTACAGGACGCGAGCGCCGATCATAAACCAGATTCTCTCCCCCATGGCAACCCCTACAGGACCTTGATTTTTCTTTGGCACAGTTTCCAGGGGTTATTTAGAGGTTCTCCCGAATAATAGTCCCAATAAGCTTTTTATTATCCAGAGTAATGCTAAGGTTGCAATGGTCAACACAGCCCATCTTGGTAATACATTTAGTAGATAGGCTATTACTCCAAATCCAATAATAAAAAGAAGCAATGATTTCAAAGCAGAGATGAGGGGAGAGGCTTGTGTTTTATAGCTGCTTGGACTACTTCTTTGGGACAGGAAATAGTATATATTCAGAATTTGTTTGAGAAGCTGATAAGATTGAAGTCTAAGCAGTCGTTTACCAGTCTTACTAGATTCTATGATATAACTCAAAATTATCGCTGACCGAGTGCCTAAACTTTTGAGAATATTAGAAGGTATATCTTTCACTATTGTTTCTGAACCAACTCCATATTCACCCAGGAAGTATTCTTTTTCTTTCCCTTTTAAATCTTCCAGGAAACGTTGAGCAAGTTTTGCAGCAGCTAAGGGAGTTACTGCTTTGTCAAAATAGCCACCAACATATTTGTAGTTTGACTCAGGAGTTGGGTCAATTTTTTGTTGATTCCATTCCAATTGTTCAGAAATTGCGTCTTTGAATACATTCCCTAAATTTTCCTTAAGAATAGCACTATGTCCTAAATTGACAAGCTTATTTAAGAAGTCTTCTAATTCTTTTTTGGCAAGGGTTGTATTAGGTTGAGCAAGTTTAATTAAGTCTTGAATTAGCTCATCTTTTTCTGTTTGTGTTTCTGTGGGAAAAGATTCATCAACAAGTCGCTTGACATATTCTTGAATTTTCTCTTCCTGAGTTCCTGAGAATTGTTCTAGTTCAATTTGGCGACTTACAACTCCAGAGAAGGCTTTTAAGGATTCTGAAGTTAATAACCCATCAACAATACGGTTGACTCCATCTAACCGTCCCCAAAGTATATCATTAGAACGCCAAGATTTCTTAAAAAAGCCTCCAAAAGCACGAAATTGATCTCCAGCTAATTTTTCTTCAAGTCCCTTATCTTTGCCAAATCCTTTATCAGCATCATTGGGAGAAATACGAACAAGTTTAATTGGACTGTTGTTTTGGACATCGGACAAATATTGATAGGGATATATTACTTGATCAATTAGCTGAAATTTCGCAAATTTGCCAATTGCTGGTTCTACATTCTCCGATTGTTCAGTTAACAACTTCGCCGAAGCTTGTTCTATTTTTTCTAAGATGGTTTCACCTTTGGTTATAGTTAGGAGTCGCGCAGAAATAATTTGAACATTTAATCCTAAAAAATGACATGATAGAGATAGACTCTTTTAGGTGAGAAAAATGTCAACAATTGAGGCATTAAGAACGAAATTTGAAGCTTTGATTCCTTATATGGATGAAAAGCTTAGAAGATTATGGGCAGCAAGTGAAGCAGTGGTTTTAGGCTCAGAAGGAATTAAAACAGTTACTTTCGCGACAGGATTATCATCGAACACGATAAGAGCCGGAATAAAGGAACTAAAATTTTCCGCTCCGAGCCAAAAAGAAGTCAAGCTCGAAACCAATTCAACGGATGGGGTGCGAAAAGCTGGTGGAGGAAGGAAAAAAATAACAGATACAGACCCAGGTTTGATGGAAGATTTAGACGCTCTTATAGAGCCAGTAACTCGTGGAGACCCCTGTTCCCCGTTGCGCTGGACATCAAAAAGCACCTCAAAATTAGCCAGAGCTTTAAAAGAACTAGGGCATAAAATTAGTGCGAGAACGGTCGCAAAATTATTACATGAATTAGGGTATAGTCTACAAAGTAATCAAAAAACAACAGAAGGACTATCTCATCCAGATAGAGAGAGTCAGTTTCAATATATTAATGAGAAAGTGAAAGACTTTCAGCGTCGAAATCAACCGGTTATTTCGGTAGATACTAAAAAAAAAGAATTAATTGGAAATTATAAAAATAGCGGCGCTGAATGGCAGAAAAAGGGAGAGCCAGTACAAGTATTGGTTCATGATTTTCCTGACCAAGATAAGGGAAGAATCATTCCCTATGGAATTTATGATCTGAGCCAAAACGCGGGATGGGTAAATGTAGGCATTAGTCATGATACAGCCGAATTTGCCGTAGCATCTATTCGTCAATGGTGGCTTAATATGGGAGAAAAACTTTACCCTGAAGCGGCGGAACTACTCATCACCGCAGACTGTGGAGGGAGTAATGGTTATCGAATCAGATTATGGAAAACTGAATTACAAAAATTAGCGACAGAAACGGGATTGCTAATTCGAGTAGCCCATTTACCCCCAGGTACAAGTAAATGGAATAAAATCGAACATAGAATGTTTTGCCACATCACAGAAAATTGGAGAGGTCGACCTTTAATAAATCGAGAAGTTGCCGTTAATTTAATCAGTAATACAACCACCAGTAAGGGACTAAAACTCCAAGCAAACTTGGATGAAGCTGAGTATCCAATCGGGAAAAAGATTAGTGACAAAGACTTGAAAAAAGTCCATCTTCAAAAAGACGATTTTCATGGAGAATGGAATTACTCAATTCTCCCTAATATTGATTAATAAATAATCAAGTTATTTTTGCGCAATTCCTTAATGCTTCCCAATCTTGATCTAGAGCTACATCTTTAACCTTCTTCCGTAAATTGTCCCCGATAGAATGGATTTTGTCAAAATTTAGCTCTTTGAGATTTTCTACGGTGACATCGGCTAAATCTTGACTATCTAAGATAAGACGCAACAACGTTAATAGATAATCATATATTTTTTCGCGCTTCAAATTTACAGATTGTTGATTATTGTCCTCTTCCTCTTCTGTGATGAGTTGATAAAATTTTTGTCGAACAGGTTCGAATTTTATCACTTCTTTGATAACCTGATCAATGACTTTGAGCAACTCTAGCAGCCAAGTGATTTTATTGGCTAAATTTTTCAACTCTGTATATTTGGTAATATCATCTGTATCTTTAGTAATAGCATCAGATATCAGAGAGTAAATTTGGGACAAGAGAAAGTTATGTTTTCTAATAGCATATTGAATATCTAGATTTTCAACATCTTGAGCTAGGGAGTTTAAAGGTTCCTCTCGCTTTTTAATTTCCTCAGAATTATTAATAAATTGGGTCAATAAACTGGCACTTTTTTCTAATAGTTCTTCCTGTTCTTGTTCTTTTCCAACAAAATATTGATTGTCAAAAATTACGGAGAGAACACTATCTCTTAAACTGACTAAACGACACCTCCAATAACGATTTTTGGCTTCTGTTGTTTGTTCAGATACTTCTTCATCAACACTTTTTAATAACAAATTATAGCGACGAATTTTGTCGTTAATACCTTTGATTTGTTGAAGATCTTTGCTAATACTTTCATAGCTGGGTAAACCGATTAGAGAACCCGTGATGATTTCCCAAACAGTAGGTTGCTCCATTTCTTTAAATTTGGTACTGTCAACAAAGCTTTCTGGATTGGGATCGAGATAAAATAATTGACGATTGACAGGACGATCTGCTGTACGATAATAAATGGCTTCAGTGGTATAACTAAAAGGACGATTATCTAGAACTCCCCCATCAACAAAATAGATTTTATATCCCTCTTTTGGAGGTTCTTGCGGAAGGATACGATTTCTCAAAAGCTTTCCCCATTCTTGTAGTTGGTTATCTACCTTATTATCAGACTTGATTTCGACAGGTACTACAGGAAAAGCAAGGGGAAAACAAGAGGTGATTCGACAGAGTTTAGCTAAGGCTTGTTGAGTATCTTTATCTGTCGTAGAAAAAGGATCTCCAAAATCTTGATCTTCTCGATATTTAAGCTGAAAAACGCAACGATTATCTTTGATTTCGATGACTTTTCCAGTGTTGTCAAAGGTTTTATAGATTCTTCCTAAAACATCAGTGCCAGTGATAAACAAATCTAATTCGTTAAACTCTGAATACCATTCTCCATCAGGAGCAGATTGTTGGTTATTTCCAGCTTTTTCAAAAGCTTTAAAAAGTTCTTCCTGATAGTATCCCTCGCCGTTTAAAAGAGAGTTGACATTGGTCTGATTATTTTCTTTTTTGATCGGACGCAGTAATTTATTTATATCTCCACTTTCTCGCCAAATATCTCCAAATTCCTTAAAGTCAACTACAATTTTTTCGTAGCTATTAGCAACTGCATAGCTCAAGAGAACTCCATTAATTCCTCCCGCTGAAGTTCCCGATACAATATCAACAACAATATCTGAATCTGTCAGTGCTTTAATTAATTTATAAATTCCCCGACCCCTTGTTGCGTTATAAAATTCTCGACAAACACCATTCATATAAACTGCTAGAGAAACCCCACCATAAAGCACTAATCCTAAGCGAGTTTCCTTACGAAAATCTGGTTTTTTCAAGCAAGTGGCTGACGAAGATTGTGTGTTTTGACCAGGTGTTGCAGTCATAGCAAGTCTCCACGGTTATTTGGCGTTCTAAAAGAGACAGATACAGTTGGGAGTCGTTTGTGGCGGTTGTGGCGGTTTTTGCGATCAGGGTTGGGACGCTCTACCACATTTCCCAATATAAAAGGATACACACCACCCCGCCACAAACGTTGTATCCTACACTATATTTTAATAAATCTTTACATTTATCCTGGTATTTGAGGTTGCGGGGAAACAGAAGTCAGAAAACCAACTAAAGCGGTGCAGTGGGAAAAAGCGAAAAACTGCACAGCTAATCAGGTTCTTGACTGGTAAAAATCCCCAGATATGGAAATCGTTGCTATTATTACGATTATCTCCCATGACAAATAATTCACCAGAAGGAACCTGAATTAACGGCAAATTGTAGCGCGGTGCTTCTGAAAGAAATACTCTTTGATTGGTATAATTTAAATACCGAACAGCCTCTGAGAGACACCTCGTTTTCTTTTCGGGATAACATCGTCAGAGATTCCCCAATAATTTGATGCTTGAGACATATTATATAGCAATAAGTCTTCGGGCATTTTTTCTAAAATAACTCGGTTGAGATTAGCGGTATTGATATTCATTGCTCCCATCACAGAAGAGCCAAGTTCTTTCGATAATAGCGGAATAACCGCGTTACCAATCTCACGAAAACCATGCCATATTGTGCGGTGAAACTGAAACCAATCGGGGAATGTATGTAATCTGGCGGCTTCTCGTACAGTAATACAACGAGGAATAGAATAGTGAATGGGTCTAGGAGCAGTATAGGCCCCTTTGTCACTATTAGTTCCAGCCCGGAGAGTGTTACATAAACCAGTAGGAGAAAGCTTGAAAAAGCGACTTTTTGGTTCCACTGTACCCGGTTCGGTTACGATAAATCTATCAATTGATCTTTGGGTATGAACTGAGCCTATATGTCCATAGATTTTTGTATCTACTGTTCTTTGATGGCAAAGTTTAAAAATATCCCCTGGCTGCACTGAATATTTTTTCCTCTTACCACTATAATCTAATTTTGATGCAGGTATGCCTAAATCAGTATCGATAAAGGCAGGTATTAATTCTAAATCTGAAATCGCATCATAGACGCTGGTAAAAGCTGATTTTTTGGCTGAGTTTAAATCGACGGTCTTTGTCAAAGGATATTTAGCCATCGGCACGTCTTTTCGACTACCAATTAAGATTAATCTTCTGCGCTTTTGTGGTGCGCCATATTCACTGGCATCAAGGATTTTAATTGGCTGATTAATTGTATAGCCAATAGCTTCAAATTCAGAAATTAACTCCTCTAAAAATTGTTTGTGTTTACCCGTAGCCATGCCGGGGACATTTTCAAAGATAAAATACTTGGGTTTAATTTCTGCTACAATCCGCAGATATTCAAATACAAGAGAATTTCTAGGATCATCTATTTGTCGTTTACCAATCAATGAAAAACCTTGGCAGGGGGGACCGCCGGCAATTAAACTAACATCGGTGGCATAGCCTTTTAGTTTTAATAATTCCCATATTTCTCTACTTGTTACTTTGGCTATATCCCGGCAGATAGTTTGACAATAGGGAAAGTTAAAATGATGAACCAAGGAATGGACTGCATCAAACTCCACCGCTACAGCAATATCAAATCCCGCCGCTTCTAGACCAAGGGACATCCCACCGCAGCCGGCAAATAAATCGATCGCAATTGGTCTATGTTTCACTTTGATGATTAGCTCTCTATTGTCTGCCTTTTATTATACTGTATTTCTGATATAATTAACAATTTAAGTTTTATTAAGAGTGGAATTACTTGAGCAAGTTAGTAATCAATTGATCGACTTTCTCTAATTCTTGAATAATTTGTTTAACTCTCTCTAATTCGTCGGCAGGGTTAGGCGTTTTTTTCGTTTTTATTCCCGAAGAATGAGCGATTTCACCGCGTTCTTCTCCAAAAGTATTCATATTGGCTAACCAAACTTTATCTAAGTCATCACTATCGATGCCGATTGGTAAGAGTAATTTTAATAGGTTAGTTTCTTTAATCCCATGATTTTGATCGATAACTGATTTAAAACATCTAATCACTATGTCAATTTTTTTAGTTATTTTCAGTTTGTCTAGGGAGACATTTTTGTTACCTTTAAGAGGAGTAATGGTATCGGGAGGATTTTCCATTTCTTGACCAGAAAAAGCGATTACACATAACAAAACTCCACTAGCTTTACCTTGATTATCCCAGATATTTTTTGCTGTCTGTACTGTATCCCAAACTCGATCTTCAAGATAAGATTCAATCTCAGCATGAGCAAAAACTCGATAGGCAAAAGTTAAAGCTAATTGTCTTTCAGAATATTCATTTATCTCGCTAAATTTACGAGGTAGGAATTGTTTTTTTAGTCGATTCAACTCTTTGGTTAGTTGTCTAAATCCTAGAGATTTCGGCATAGTAAAAAAACTAACTATCTTAACCCCTTAAAAATAATACGATTGTCTTCCATCTGAGGAATATTGAAGTTAATATCTAATACTTTTGATAAAGCTTGACCCCATAAATGAAAACGATCATAGGTTGATTGTTTAGTATTTGTACTAATTAATACAGCATTTTTAAATCGATCAACGGCAGTACGACATAAACTTTTAAATGCTTCTTCTACCTGTTCTTTGTTTGTCTCGGCAGCTGCTCTCATTAGATCATCGCAAAAGTAAAAAACCATCACATCTAAAATTGCTCGATTGAACTGACTTCGATAAGTTGCCGATTCAGGCAGCCAGAGACGGGAAAAGTTTTTCTCTCCAAAAATATTAATCGTTGTCTGGACAGCTTTTTCAAATTGATCAATAATATTTTTGATTTCTTCTGAGTTTTGATCCCATCGAGCATTAAGCGAAACACAAGCATTATCAAGAAATTTTTTAAGATCACCGCGATAATCGGATAAATAATAATGAAAAGCTACATAACGCAATAATATATCAGTGTCGCGCATCCGGAAATCGGGATAGGAAGATTTAAATATTTTCTTTAATGCTTGACTTTCGATCGCTCGATCATCTAAAAAATTAATAAAACCTCCTGGGTGTAATGCTTGTCTTAATTCTTGAGAAGACAAAGGGGTATTTTCCACATTGAGACGCAGAAAAATTTTATGGAGGAAACTCTCCGTTTTCCAATTACGGATAACAATCGTGCGGATAGTTTGATTATCCAGTTGGTCTAAGAAATCATTTAAATTGAAGTCATTTTTTAGATCTTGATATTGGCAGCCATTGAGGTTATCTAAAAATTCTAAATCTTTTAAAGTAAAACTATTATTAGGTGTGTCACTGTCACCATAAAACTGTAAAATTGTTAGTAGGCGTTGTTTGCCATCAAGAACGATAAATTTCCCTTTTTCCTTGTTATTAGTAGCTAAGACAATCTGTGGGACTGGAAACCCTAGAATTAGGGATTCAATAAATCGACTTTTACGAGTAATATTCCAAGCATCTCGTCTTTGAAAGCGCGGATTGAGTTGAATATTTTCTCGAATTAATTGATCGCGGATCGTTGCGGTAGTCCAATCACTGCTGGCAACAACAGTCTCGGAGATTTCTTTGAGTTGTAGCTTTTTTTGGTTTGCTGATTCTCCTTCAATATCTTCTTCTTCTTCCGCAAAATCCACCGCTTCTATTTCTTCCCACATCTCTAACTGTGTCATGGTAGTAATTAATCTCCTCAATTGTCTATTCTGCAAAAATCCCGCCCCAATATTTGGACGGGACTAACAATCAATCAATAATTCAATACTACTCCCATTCTATAGTTCCGGGAGGCTTAGAAGTAATATCATAAACCACGCGGTTAACTCCCTTAACTTCATTGACAATGCGATTAGAAATTGTCTCCAATAAATCATAGGGAACCCGGGACCAATCGGCAGTCATTCCGTCTTCACTGCTGACTAAACGTAGGACAATAGGATAAGCGTAGGTACGTTGATCTCCCATCACTCCCACACTGCGGACAGGCAATAAAACCGCGAAAGCTTGCCAGAAATCGTGATACATTCCCTGCTTATTAATCTCGTCGCGCACCACCCAATCTGCATCGCGCAAAATATTTAATTTATCTGCGGTGACTTCCCCTAAAATGCGAATCGCTAAACCGGGGCCGGGGAAAGGTTGACGACGAACAATTTCTTCCGGAAGACCGATTGATCGACCTAATTTTCTCACCTCATCCTTAAATAATTTTCGCAGGGGTTCGACTAATTTAAACCGGAGATTTTTCGGCAGTCCACCAACGTTATGATGACTTTTAATTTTAACCGCTACTCTTTCCCCGGTTTTGGGATCCACATTACTATCGGCCGATTCAATCACATCGGGATATAAAGTTCCTTGGGCCAGATAATCAAAGGGTCCCAAACGATTCGATTCTTCTTCAAACACCTGAATAAATTCATGGCCGATACGACGGCGCTTTTCTTCGGGATCGGTGACACCGGCCACTTGCGCTAAAAATCGTTTTCTAGCGTTGACATACTGGACTCCGATATGGAATTGCTCGTTAAATATCTGCATTAATCGTTCTGGTTCACCCTTACGCATGAATCCCTGATCGATAAACATACAGGTTAGTTGATCACCGATCGCTCGATGCAACAGGAATGCTAAGGTAGAGGAGTCCACACCGCCGGATAAAGCCAATAAAACTCGCTTATCGCCCACTTTTGCCCTAATTTCTCGGATCGATTCCTCAACAAAAGCTTCCGTAGTCCAAGTGGGTTCGCATTTGCAGATATGATAGACGAAATTGCGAATTAAGGCGATTCCTCCCACAGAATGGACAACTTCCGGGTGAAACTGCACTCCAAAGAGTTTTTTCTGGTGATCGGCAATAGCCGCACAATCGGTATTATCGGTATGAGCGAGAATTTCAAAACCCGCAGGCAATTCCACGCAGGAATCCCCGTGACTCATCCAAGCGGTGGAACCGTCCTCGACATTGGTTAATAAATCGGTAGGATCGTTGATAAATAGGGATGCTTTGCCGTATTCGGCCCTTTTTGCCCGTTCTACCCTGCCTCCTAACTGCTGTACCATCAACTGCATCCCGTAGCAAACTCCGAGGATGGGTACACCTAAATTCCAAATTTCGGGATCACAGTGGGGCGCTCCAGGATCATAAACGGAATTGGGACCGCCCGAAAGAATTATTCCTTTCGGGTTGATTTGGGCCAATTGTTCGGCGCTGGTACGATAGGAGAGAACTTCGGAGTAAACGTTCGTTTCCCTGATTCTGCGGGCGATTAATTCAGAATACTGGGAGCCAAAGTCAAGAATGATGATTATTTGACGATTAAGGCTATTAGTGAAGGACTCTGAGGGCAAAGTCTCTTGAGGGGTAGGAAGGGGGGTTTGAGTTGTCACTACGATCAAAAAAAGAAACTGGCAGGAAAAGGTTAAAGATTTGTAAACTAAATC
Source organism: Microcystis sp. LE19-131.1A (assembly GCF_027532015.1). Classification (NCBI taxonomy): domain Bacteria; kingdom Bacillati; phylum Cyanobacteriota; class Cyanophyceae; order Chroococcales; family Microcystaceae; genus Microcystis; species Microcystis sp. LE19-131.1A. The sequence goes on from NZ_JAPZSS010000137.1 coordinate 29,683, forward strand.
GGCTATTGTTCTGAAAATAAGCTACAATAGTCTAGCCTTATTAGTTTCATTTTTTAAGACTAAATATTCCCACGATCATAGCACGGTCACTGGGGGGTAACTTGTAGATTTTGCAAAAATTTAATGCCATTTTCGCTTTTGCTGATCAAAGAACGAGAGCGATCGAATAAAATACAACCGACCCCAAGATGACCGTTACTGTGGTTATAAACGTATTCTTGGCAACGGCGATCGATAGTATTAGCCATTTCTCCATAGATGCGTTCCACCCAATTATCTCCCGTTTGCTGGTCTAATTGACGCAGATATTCCAGACCGTTTTCGCTGGTGCTACTGTCAAAAATTTGCTGGAGATGGGGGGTAGCTAAACCCATTTTAGCGGCGTAGGCGGTGAGAATTTCCCGACGACCATCGGCGAGATGATGGTGAGTCTGAAAGATTCCCCCGGCAAGTTTAATTAATTTACCATGATAACCAAACAAAAGAATTTCAGAGATTCCCTGTAATTGTGCCTCTAATAACATCGGCCCGATCCAATTGGCTGTTTTTACCAAAATATCAGGATTAATACCCATTTGAGGGGCTAAATCTAAGCCATTTTCCCCGATACAAAACACCAAACGATCAAAACGAAGAGATAAAATTTTTAATTGCTCGCGAAAGATTTCCAACTGTCCGGGAGCGCTCAGGGGTTGGGAAATGCCAGTGGTACCCAACAAAGACAATCCCTCTACTACCCCAAAAGCGGCGTTAGAAGTCCTTGTGGCCAGTTTTTTGCCTTCTGGAAGGATAATCGTCACTTTGATGCTTTCTTGGGGCAGTAACAGGGGTCTGAGGTTTTCTTGCAGCAGACGCTGGGCATAACTATAAATAGCTGATTTTCCGCCATTATCAACCTGTAGGCCGATTCCTGCGCCGCCTTGAATCTCTATCTCTTGATTACCCGTTTTTCTTTCTACTAACGCCCATATAGGAGTATTTCTAGTTAAATCTAAATTGTCCCCCGGATCGCTGCGGGTGATAGCTAGGGCAGCATCGGGGTTAAGTCGGGCAACTTGTTCGATGGCAATTGTAACCGTTTCTGGCGGTTCTAAAAGATTAAAAGTAACGGAATTTAGCTCATTTTCGCCGTGGAGATGCTGGAGAGATGCGATCGCACTGGCACAGGCAAAAACTGGTAAAGTGTAACCCGGACGGGGTGGGGAGATAGACATGAATAGGGTCGATAGCCAATCAAATTAGCCGTGATCTGATTATAGAACTAGGGGGCAACCGCTGCTATTTTTGATGATTGTTTGACATCCTCACCACCGGGGGTGAGCGCATCTCAAACGCTATTGACAATTGGCCAATTTTGTGATCCTTGTGAGAATTTCAAGGGATACTAGCAATCAGAATAGTTACAAACTCGACCTATTTGGTCGATTGTTGCTTAACAATTGAGATGGCAAATTCTCCTCAAATATGCCTTAATTGTCGGTAGGCAACCCACATAAAATGGCTAATTCAAGTCTGAATTGGCGATTCTATATACCCCAGAGTCCCAGAAGAGCGATAAGCAGAATCATCTCGATCCCGTTACAAATCACTGATTACTGTTGACTAACTCCTGCTTAATTACTCTAGAATTTTGATGAGCAAGGGGTAAAGTAAACCAAAACTGTGAACCAACCCGCGGGGTACTTTTTACTCCAATTCTCCCAGAGTGAGCCTCGATAATTTGCCGACATTGGTAGGAACCTAAACCAATCCCCGTTAGGTGTTGATTATGAAGATTTCTTACATATAAATGGAAAAGATGTTGACATTGTTCCTCATCCATGCCAATGCCATTATCGCTTAAAGTGCAGTAGAGCATATCTTGGTCAATACGAGCATCTAAAGCTAATTGAATTGGTGAAGGATTATGTTTCAAGGCATTATTTAATAATTGTTCAAAAACACTTCTTAGCTGATAAGGATCGGCATCAATAGCGGGTAAGTTATCGGGGAGAAGATTAATAAAAGTAGCTTGGTATAAATCAAAATCTTTTTGCCAATCTTTCAGCCAAATTTCCACCTGTTCTTTTAAAAATAGAGGTTGACGATGCAAGATTAAAGGCCGTTCTTCAGCAAAATGATTTTCTGATAAAGCATTAATTAAAGTTAATTGTCGATCGCAACTACGCACCACCTGATCGAGCATTGCTCGCGAGATAGTTACTTTTTCTGTTTGCCGACACTGGAAATTTTTTAATAACATCACTAATCCCATAATCGAAGTGCGTAGATCGTGGGATACTGCCTGTAAAAAAACCGTTTTCATTTCGTATAAACGCTGAATTTCCCGGACTTTTTCTCGCAGTTCCAGGGTTCTAGCTGCCACTTCCTGTTCTAAATTATTATTCAAGCTTTGCACCCTCTGATATAGTTGCGCTTGGCCGATAGCGATACAAACTTGGGTGGCTAACTGTTCTAATAATTTGACCTCGCTTTTTTGCCAATGACGGGGATGGGAATATTGATGGACAACTAAAGCACCTAAATGTTGATTATTAACCGTTAGAGGTAAAACTAAAGAGGATTTAACTTGCAGGTATTCGTAATAACCCTTGAGAGTGGGCAGCGTTTGCACCTTAGCGGTATTATCAGCAATAATTAACTTATCTAAAGAAAATAATTGTCCCAATTCTTCCAGTAATTCTGGTTCGGGAAACCAACCCATCAGCGAGGGAATCTCGGGACGACGGGACTCAGCGATTACCTTAGACCAACCCCGCTCTTGACAGTGACCGATATAGACTTGATCGGCATCGAGAAAATTTCTGATTTCCCCAACAATGGTATTTAAAACTTGATCTATATCTAAAGATTGATGGACTTTTAAAGCAACTTGTGTGACTAAATGTTCTCGTTCTAAAGTTTCATTTAAAGCTCGATCGATCTGTTGTCTTTCGGTAATCGCCGCCGATAAAAACAGAGAAGTTGACATGACAATGACCAAAAAGATTTGTAAGATCAGGACACCTCTGGTATGGTCGGGGGCTTGTAGGATAAAAGGACTGATTCCCCCGACCAATCCCATCAAAGCTAAAATAGATACTAAAAAATTGGCTATTACCGCTCCCCAGGTCTGAAAACGCATAGCAGCCCAAACCACAAAAGGAAAAGGCAGATATTCGAGGTACTGCACCATACTCCAATCGGGGTTAAGAAAATCCTGTTGACCACCAAAAACCACGAAAGTCACCACCGTTAGCAAACTCATACAAAGTAATGCCTCGCCAAGGCGTTGGGGTTGCCGGGGTTCCCGCAGGGAGTGACGATTGAAGCAAAAACGCAACAGCAGCGGCGTGGTCATTAAGATCCCTGTACTATCTCCGAGCCAGATCATGCCCCAAGACTGTCCAAATTGCCGCCAATCCCAAGTATTTAGCCAACTACGGGCAAAAGTATCGATAGTGGCATTAACTGCCGAGGCCAATAAGGCCGCTAAAAATACCAGTAAGAGAATATCGCGAATACGCTGTAAAGTGGCGGAAAATCTCAGATAATGTAGGAATTGCGCCCCTAACAGAGCCGATACACTGCTACCGAGCGCCGAAAATAGAGCTATGGGCCAACTGCCCCCTAAAAAGAAGGTTAGAAGCAAATCCCCGATAAAAACGCCTAAAACTAGCCTTTTTCCCCCTAAAAAAACGGCAGTCAAGCCAATACCAGCACTCATCCAAATTGGGGCAGGTCGCGACCCTAAATTTAAGCAGAGATAGCCTAGCCAACCAACACCCAGATAAGCTAGGGCAACAAGCACAATTTTAGACCGATCTGATGAAATACGCAGCATTTTCAGTTATCAGTTATCAGTTATCAGTTATCAGTTATCAGTTATCAGTTATCAGTTATCAGTTATCAGTTATCAGTTATCAGTTATCAGTTATCAGGTTTAAGTTTTAAGTTATTAGGTTTAAGTTTTAAGTTATTAGGTTTAAGTTTTCAATTTTCAATAAATTTAGTATCTTTCACTGGTCACTGGTCACTGGTCACTGGTTACTGGTCACTGGTTACTGGTCACTGGTCACTGAATCACTGAATCACTGTTAATCTCTCTCCAGATTGCCTAAACTAGGAGTAGTTCTGCTTCATGCAGATGGGTGAAAACCGTACATTTTCCCGTTAGGAATCAAAGATCATGCGGATTTTAATTGTTGAAGACGATCCTTTAATGCAGTTAGGTTTAGAACAAGCGCTCGGTGAACAGCCAGATTTTGAGATCGTCGGTCAAGCTAGTGATGGTCTGGCGGGGGTACAATTAGCCCTATCCCTACGGCCAGATTTAGTGGTCATGGACATCGGTTTACCCCGTCTCGATGGCATTGCGGCAACTAAACAGATTAAGGAGGGTTTAGCTAATGTTCATGTGGTCATGCTCACTTCCCACACTCTGCAACAGGAAGTGATCGCAGCTCTGGCCAGTGGCGCTGATGCCTATTGTATCAAGGGAGCGAGTCTCGATCGCCTTTTGGCCGCCATTGAAGCAGCTAAGGACGGGGCCACCTATTTAGACCCTCAAATTGCCCGTTTAGTCATGGATAATCTCAAACCGCCGGCAGTGCAACCTAATCCCAATCTAGCACTTTTATCGGAGCGAGAAATGGAGGTTTTAAAGTTAATTGTTGAGGGCAAAAGTAACGCTGAAATCGCCGAACAACTTTATTTAAGCACCAATACGATTAAAACCCATGTGCGGGGAATTATGAATAAATTGGCCGTGGACGACCGAGTACAAGCGGCCGTAATTGCCCTGCGATCTGGTATTGTTTAAGGGAAAAATGACGATTTACCCACAGGAATATTCTACCTCAATTGCTACTGCTACAATTGCTCAAAAAATCCCTTCAATGATTTATAATAAGTTGTTGACCTATCTCTGTTGGACTAACCATGACTATCGCTGAAAGCTTACCCCTAGTGGAGTCCCATGTAAACCCTGAGATAATCTTCCCGGAAGGCGAATTTTGGAGTGATGAACCACCCTTGGAAAGTAACCTACATCTACAACAAATTATTTTATTAATTCAGTGTTTAGAATGGTGGTGGCGCGAGCGAGAAGATTATTTTGCCGCCGGCAATTTAACCATTTATTAC